>JAJUIX010000227.1 GCA_029267455.1 Enteractinococcus sp.
ACCGTCTCATCAACAACTTCGACGACATCATGCGCACTCGCAGCGGGCTCAGGGGCGGCGATCGGTTCAGCAACTTCTTGTGCCGGCAGCAATTCATCTAAGACGTCATTGAATGAGGTCTCGCGGCGATCCGCCAGCGTATCCAGTGCTGCCGCGACGAGATAACTACCCGCGCCAGCGACCGCTTGTGCGGGGTTACGCTGTAGTAAACTGCCCGCCGAGCGCAGTGCACGACCTTTGCTTGCAAGCGCGTCGACGTCCGTGGTGACGTTTCGGAACGGTCGTGGGATGTCGCGCTGGCTGATGCGGACCGCCCCGTTGCGCAGCTGGTTGGTCGCATACCAGGTGTCAAGGGATTCCATGGCGACCACGGACAGCTGCGCCGCGCTGGGACGGCCATTGCTCGCTTCGGGTTCGATGGAATCCAGGATTTCTGTGGCCTGGGTCTGTTCGTCACGATGTAAGGCCAGCGCGATTTCTCGCAGCGTGTTGATCGTGCGCGCTCGTTCATCACTCACGGGGGCATCAGCTCCAAGTAGGTTCATCGACGTTAACGTCGTTCTAGTCTTCAGGTGACGCTATCAAAAATAGCTGGCAAATTTGCGGTAAAGACCACGAATCACCTGTGATATGCTCGACATTTTGACCCACGACACGCCGTGATATGCCCGCCAGACCATACGGTCACAAGGGGTGATAGGCGTCTTTACCGGCGCGACTAGTCCTCGAATTTGGAGAGCAGTCCCAACCAGATTTCTGAGGCCGTTGGGAAGACCGGAACCGCTAACTTGAGGGTATCGACGGGTACCTGACCGGCGATCGCGATGGTTGCCGCGTGCAGCATTTCCCCGGTTTCCGGGCCCACCAGGGTCGCCCCAAGAAGGCAATTGGTCGCCTGATCGACCACAATCTTTGCTCTGCCGACGACGTCGTCGCGTAACAAGGTTGCGCCGGTAACCTTCGCGAAATCCGCTTCCGCAGTTTTGACGTTATAGCCGGCTTCGCGCGCTGACTCCTCGGTGTGGCCGACAAAAGCGACCTGCGGATCGGTGAAGACCACCTGGGTTGTTGGAGCCGCATCATCTGGTGAGGTCGGACCCTTGCCCAAAAGCCGCTGCACTAGCTGACGTGCCTGGAACTTCCCCATGTGGGTGAGCCGATACTTGCCGCTGGCATCGCCAAGAGTGTGTAACCAGTCGGGAGTTCGATCTTCCAACACGTCGTCTACCGTGAGCCCGATCGACTCGAAGTTTAGAGACTCTAAGTCTGGCCGACGACCGGTCGCCAGGAGTAACTCTTCGGCTTCAAACGTTTCTGCCGTGTTGGTGCGCACCGTAATTGGCCCGCCTTTCACCTCACCTAAGCCCATATCCATGCCGTCGGGCCTGCGCACCTGAGTAGCTTCAGTAAAGAAGTGGATATCCACCCCGGCTTGTGTCAATTGTTCGGCTAACAGATCGGAGACAAACGGTTCAAAACCAGCAAGGAGTTCTCCGTTTCGTATCAGCATGGTCACCTTCGACCCGAGAGCAGTCATCCACGTGGCAGCTTCACAAGCCACCGGTCCACCACCCACGATGAGCAATCTGGTCGGCACGTCTTTGACCGCTGTGGCGTCTTTCGAATCCCAGACGGGCACACCCTCAAAGACCGGTGGGATATTCGGCGTCGTCCCGGAGGTCACCACCACGCCGTGCGTGGCCCGCAGGTGGCGAATCGAAGCGTCAGGACCATGAACTTCGACGGCACACTCCCCCGCCAGGCGTGCGTGCCCCCGCACGACCGTCAGACCGGCTTGTTCTAACGTCTCGATCTGCGGATTGTCGTCGTAATGCTTTACCTTGGCATCTCGATGGGCCAAGAGGTCATCGGCGACGATGGTCGTATCCGCTACCCCCGAAAGATGCTGGGTATTATTGGCCACCTCGATGGGGCGCAGCAAGGCTTTCGACGGTTTACACGCATAATAAGCGCAATCGCCCCCGACGAGCCGGTGTTCAACAATGGCAATACTGTGCCCTTCTGCTGCGACGGCGTGACCAAAAAGTTCTCCTACCGGTCCGGCGCCAATCACGACGAAATCAAACTGATCTTGCTCATGGTGCGAAGCAGTCGAGGTCACGGATCGCTCCTTACTGGTCAAAGTCTTGTCTTGACGTCTGACGAATGTCGTATAGCGCTGACCTTCACGGTTCGACAACTCCTCGGCCAACGCGCATATCGCCAACACTACGCACAAATTCTGCGCGAAATGAAGTTAGGGCCAGCTGTCAACGAATTATCCAGCGTTTTTAAAGGCATTTTCCAGAACTCTCCTCTGGCCAGATGAGCCCATGAGATGAATAATGGCAACCGAGAGGAGCTGATCACTTTGAATAAGGATCCAGAACGCAAACCTCAAGATCACGATGAAGATCACATCGATGAGGAGAACCCAGAGTCGGAAGACCATGAGGAAGCCATCGTCGATGAGCAAGGCAAGGAATCCTTTCCAGCCTCTGATCCCCCAGCAAACTACTAACCGTTAATACAGCAGACGATTCAGGCGCAGGGAGTATTTCCCTGCGCCTGAACTCTGCTCTCCACAAAGGTTGCGATACCGTTTAGCCTCGGGTGACCTGGGGTTCAGCAATGAGCAGCGTTTCCAAATCTTGGATCGTTTTGTCCTCGAGCGTCGACCAGATCGTCAGACCCGGCTGAGGGTCTAACGGCACAATATTGGGCACGCCTACAGTG
>JAJUIX010000107.1 GCA_029267455.1 Enteractinococcus sp.
ACCATCCCATTGGAAATGATCTTTCCTTGCCCGACTTGGGTGAGCCACCAATCGCTGACCGGTTGTGGATTCAACACGTGTAAAGGCGTAAACCCAAAGTGTGCATGCAGGATTTGGACGAGGTTGGAGTCGGCGGTCGCAAGCGGTATGAGCAACTCGACTAACTGTTCCACCGAGATTTCTTGGCCACCGTAGGTTGCCGGGGCTTGGAGTTTTGTGAATCCCGCATCAGCTAACCAACGAACTTGCTCATACGGCAAAACGCGTTGCAGTTCTCGATCAACAGCCTCTTGCGCAATGCGGTCAAAAAGGGGCTGAAAACGTTCTACTAGGTTGCTCATCGTGTAGTTCCTATCTCTGCTCGAGCTTCGTTTATTGCCGATCCCGACGGGTCTAAAACACCGCGATATCTGACAGCAGGAAGCCGCTCAGTGCCTCGATCGTGACCGAATAGTCGTTTACGTAAGGAGCCGGGAACATCGTCTGGACCCTGCTGAATATGACGGGCAGCGTCCATAACCCACGCGTTGAAATGCAACGGTTTTGTTGCCATAGTGACTCCCTGGACCGCACGCATGTAACAGCGGTGATGTCAGGCGAAATATCGCAGTACTTGCTCACGCGGTTGCGGTGAGCCGAATCATCATCTGGAGCACCCCACTACATGCAGAGGGTTGCCGTCCAACTAGCCAGAGCTTGACGTTGGATCTCGTGATTCCTTCTCGATTGCCAATCAAACCACAATTCTGTGTCGGACAGAAGTCATGACGAAACGTGACCTGCCAACAGTTTTGGTTCTCAAAGCACCACGACTTCGCAGTTTGTTGGTATATATGCACATATGACCGACCAACTATGGGACCGCACGGCCGGCACCTCCGCTGCAGAATTTGACGAACTCTGTTCCGAGCTTGCAGCAACAATCGATGATCATGAGATCGTTCATAAAAAAGCCACCAGATTTCAGCGCCTGCGCTTGACTCGCAGCCCCTCAGACAGAGAACCCACGCACATATCGACCAAACTTCGCCGCCTACGCCGCCGTAAAGACAGCCAGCATTCCTGGTCTGCTCCCCTACCAGCCACCGCGACGAGCGAAGAGTGTGAAACATGCGGAAGCCCGCATCATCAAGAATTTGCCCCGCAGCGCTTCGATACTGTCCAGCACTCCCTCAGTGCCATCCGCGACCTGGCATGCTATCTGAGTACCTCACCACAAACCATTTGGCTGGCCTTAGAAAGCATCTTCACCGCTCGTCAAACCACTTCAGCTCGGAATCTCGTCCGCCACCGACTTTCCGTGCTGGCTCGGTTGCTCCCCACGGCGGCAGGACTACTCATTCTTGCGCTCGTGTTGTTGCATTTTCTATTACCTGAGCACACCACGGACACCGGCTACACACCGATCTTCAGCGAGCTTGGCTTTCCGCTGCTGTTGATCACGCTGAGTAGCTTCACGTTTGTGTTGCTCACGCTGGCACTGTTGCTGCTGAAATCGACGCTGCAGGAGCGATTCATCAATGCTTTCGCCCGGCTCGTCACGTGGTCCATTCCCATTGTGCTGTCGTTTTTTATGGTCTCGCCCGAATTCCTGCTGTTGGTACAAGAAGTCACCGGCGGCAACAGTGAAAACGTCAGAGGCATCCAAGACCTTTTAGCAGAGCACGCCGCCATCATCGAAACCGTCTATTGGACCGTCCTCACTTATGTCGCGCTCTATACCGGTACATTATTGGCGTATATTGCTTTTGCGAACGTATTTCAGGAACAGCGCGATTATGTACACCGCCACGATGTGCTGCGTGATGTGATACCTCTCCTGGTGGCTGCAGTTCCCACCACCAGATCCCACCCGAAAGGTCAGTGAATGCCCCAACGCGCCGGTACCCCACAAGTCGGGCAAACCGCCACCGACGAGCAGTTTATTCGCCGCTTACCGGAGAACTGGTTGCGCACCGACACGATCCTGGCCATCGTCGTCGCCTTCGTTTCGGTCTTGAGTTTGCAGGCGCTGCGGTTGACCGACATCATTGATGACGTGGGCGTGAATATCGTTGTCGCCCACGCATTTTCGCTGTTGATCTCATCGCTGCTCGTACTCTATCGCCGCTTCCCTGTCATCATTGCCACGGTCTATACGACGCTGATCGTGTTGGTCTCGCTGCAGGCATCGGTGGAATTCTATTCGGTGCTCTTCGTCGGGTTTATGACAATTTATGCGATGGGTGCGTGGGTTTCGAATCGTCGGTTAGCCTTCTGGGCGCGATTATTGAATGTGCTGGTGCAATACGGGGGCTCACTGGTGGTCATAGCCCTCAGCAGTGATGAGGCACTGGTGGGAGCCGAGACTGCCGAAGAGGTTGATCCCGGGGAAGTGCTGTATGTGGTCGGCACAACACTTGTGATTTCTATCGGGTACTATGCGGCCGCCTGGTATTTCGGCACGCGCGCCTGGAATCGGGCGAAAGAGCGCTGGAAGCTCCAGAAAGCTCACGATGAGCTCGCCGCAGCCAACGAAAAGATCGCCCAGGCTGCGGTGCAAGAGGAAAGGCTCCATATTGCCCGCGAACTCCACGACGTCATCGCCCACCACGTCACCGTCATGGGGGTGCATGCTTCTGCTGCGCGTCGACTCGTGGAGGCCGGTCGAGATACAGCAGCTGTGGTCGAGCAGTTAGAACACATTGAGTCGGCGTCGGCTCAGGCGGTTCAGGAATTACAAACAATGGTCTACACCCTGCGCGACCAGGACGGCTCGACCGAACCCCTGCCAGACCTGAGCCAGCTGCCAGAACTGGTGCGTCAAGCAGAGTCACCACAGCAGACCGTGAATTTAGAAATCGTCGGTGAGCCAGTTCCGGTGTCTGGCGCGGTTGAACTGACCCTGTATCGAGTGGCACAAGAAGCCCTGTCAAATGTTCGAAAACATGCCGGCAATGACGTCGACGTCCTGGTGAAGCTCGAGTACGGCGACACGGATCTGACGCTCTCGGTGGTAGACGACGGGAAGGCCTATGAACCCCTTTGCCATGGCACGGGGACTGGGATTCAGGGGATGCAAGAACGAGTGCACGCTGTGGACGGCACGTTAGAATATGGTCCGCGCACCCCGTATGGGTGGAAAGTCATTGTTCGGGTGCCGTTAAGTCGTGCTGAGTGAGAGTTTGAGATGTCTGATTCTGTAATTCGTGTTCTACTCGTAGATGATCAGCCGCTGCTTCGGACCGGCCTAGCAACCATCTTGTCAACCGAACCGGGCATCGACGTTGTCGGTGAAGCATCCGATGGGCGCGAAGCGATCACCAAGGTGCATGAGCTGGACCCCGATGTCGTGTGTATGGATGTGCAAATGCCGGAAATGGACGGTATCGAAGCCACCAGGACACTCATGGACAACGGCAGTCGCGCGGCGATCCTCATCCTCACCACTTTTGATCGCGATGATTTTCTTTTCGAAACGCTCAAGGCCGGTGCCTCGGGATTCTTGCTCAAGACCGCGGGACCGGAAGAATTGATTCGGGCGATCCGGGTGCTGGCTGCCGGAGATTCACTGTTGGCACCCGAAGTGACCGGGCGGGTGTTGGACCGGATGTTTGATGAGCCAGCCGAACAGCCCACGCCGGTGGCAGAATCTCCCAAAGAACCGACTGTGGCGCTGACGAAACGGGAAGATGAGATCTTACGAATGTTGGTCAAGGGACTATCCAACGCCGATATTGCCGAGACGCTGTTCGTGGGGCCGGCCACGGTAAAAACCCACGTATCCAATATTTTGATGAAGTTGGGCGTCAAGGATCGCGTGCACGCAGTGATCTGGGCATATGAACACGGGTATGTCAGCAACGGTGACTGATTGGGCGGGTTGTGCGGGACCGTCGACCCATTCATCATGGAGTCTGGGATGTTCGATAAAATCGGGTGTGCCAATTGGTAGATTCCAGATCAGGAGCAATTATGCCCACTATCGTCGTCGAAGTCATGCCGAAACCAGAAGTGCTTGACCCCCAAGGAAAAGCCATCGATGCTCGGCTTCCCGAATTAGGGTTCCGGGAGTTCACTTCCGTCAGACAAGGCAAACGGTTCGAACTCACCGTCGAGGGCGAAGTCACCCCGGATGTGCTGGATCGTGCCAAAGCATTGGCCGCAGAACTCTTGGCGAATCCGTCCACCGAATACGTTGCCAATGTTGAGGTGGCCAAATGAGTGAACCGAATATCGGCGTCGTGATGTTCGACGCTGCAACAGATGCGGCCTCGGTGATCCGGGCCGTGCAACTGGCCGGTGGGACCCCGGTGCCGTTGCACCCCAAAACGACGGTAGCTCCTGATCTGGCAGACGTTTCTGTGGTCATTTTGCCCGGCGGGTTCTCCTACGGAGATTATCTGCGCGCCGGAGCATTGGCCGCGACCCAGCCGATTATGCGGGTGCTCAAAGAAGCTGTTCAGTCCAAGGAACTCACCGTGATCGGTGTAGGCAACGGCTTCCAGGTGTTGACCGAAGCCGAGCTATTACCCGGAGGCTTCATCGCGAATCAGACGCCAGGGTTCCATCACAGCGAGGTCGAATTGGTCATCGCTGATAACTCGTCGGCCATGACCAATGCCTATGATCTTGGCGAGCAGATACGGTTGATACAAAAGGGCGCGTACATGCAGTACGTCGCGACCGAAACCGAGCTGCAGAAACTCGAAAACCAAGGCAATATCATCATCCGCGCCAAGAAGTCTGCGGACGATTCCGTCCACGATATCGTAGGGATCAGCTCAACTGATGGTTTCGTCCTAGGGCTCATGGCCAGCCCGGAGTACGCGATCGAAGAAGGCTTTGGGACGGATCACCCCGATGGTCCGGGCATGGGCGTCGATGGGCAAGGATTTTTCGTCTCCATCGTGCGTGCTGCCGGTGCGATCGACAATGAAGGAGTTGTGGTCGGTGAATAAGGAACAACAGCAGCTAGATACGGTCGCACACGCAGGCGAAACCCCCGAGGTCACACAGCCCTGGGCGGAGCTTGGTTTGAACTCTGAAGAGTACCAGCGTATCCGCGATATCTTGGGCCGCCGTCCGACCGAAGCCGAACTGGCCATGTATTCATCCATGTGGTCCGAGCACACCTCGTATAAGTCTTCGAAGGTCCACCTGCGCCAGTTCGGGGAAAAAACCACCGAGGAAATGCAACGCCACATGCTCGTGGGCCTGGGTGAAAACGCCGGCGTGGTCGATCTCGGTGATGGCTGGGCCGTGACATTCAAGGTTGAATCGCACAACTCGCCGTCGTATTTGGAGCCCTTCCAGGGCGCCGCCACCGGGATTGGTGGCGTGGTTCGTGACATTATCTCGATGGGCGCTCGCCCCGTGGCGGTCTTGGACTCGCTGCGCGTGGGGCATGAAGACCATGAAGACACCGCACGCATCGTCAAAGGTGCGGTCGCCGGGGTGGGCCACTACGGCAATATTCTGGGTGTACCCAATATTGCGGG
>JAJUIX010000221.1 GCA_029267455.1 Enteractinococcus sp.
GCTAGCGTGCCGGTGACGACGGTGCCGGCCCCTTTGATTGCAAACGCTCGGTCGATCCAGTAGCGGATGGGTGCTTTCGGATCAGCGGCGGGCACCTGGTCGAGCAGTGACTCCAGGGTGGCCCGGAATTCGTCGAGACCCGTGCCATCGACTGCAGAAGTCGCCACGATTGGCGCATCCGCCAGGCCGGTATCAGCAAGTTCATCGCGAATCTGCTCGGTGACGATCTCAACGTTTTCCGCGCCGAGATCAACACGCGACATCACAACTATCCCATGAGCAATCCCCAGGGCTTTGATCGCATCCCGGTGCTCTGAGGTTTGGGCCTGCCACCCCTCATCGGCAGCCACGACCAAACACACAATCGGAGCCGGGCCCAGCCCCGCCAGCATGTTCCCAACAAAACGTTCATGGCCGGGCACATCGACGAACGAAACCGAACGGCCCGAGTCCAGCGTCATTTCGGCAAACCCAAGGTCAATGGTTAGCCCGCGCTCGCGTTCTTCGGCCCAGCGATCGGTTTCGGTGCCGGTCAATGCTCGCACGAGCGCGGATTTGCCGTGATCAACGTGGCCGGCGGTGGCGATCACAAACTTGTCGGTCAACCGTGCTCCTGGAAAATTTCTTGTAAGCGTTGCAACACAACCTCGTCGGCGTCTGCTGGCACACAGCGTAGATCCAGCAGACAGCGTCCGTCGCTCACCCTGGGAAGTATAGCCGGGTCCCCGGTGCGCAACGGGTAGGCGAACCGCTCATCAAGACTGATGGCCCACCCCGGCAGTTCAACTCCGGCGCCTCCGCCACCGCCGACCCGGCCGTTGTGAGCGACCACTTCAGCCCCAACCGTTTCGGCAATGCGATGACAGCGCTGATGTAGTTCAGCCGGATCTACATGGAGCGCATCGTGGACCGGGGTCGATGGCGCATTCAGTGTGGCTTCCAGTGCGGCCAGGGTAAATTTATCTGCCCGGAATGCGCGCGCCAACGGATGGGTGGAAAGGGTGGCGATGACATCACGCGTGCCCAAGAGCAATCCCGCCTGGGGTCCACCCAGCAGTTTGTCACCGCTGGCGATGACGACGTCGGCGCCATCCTTCAGCGCAGCAGCAATCGTGGGTTCCTCCGGCAGGACGGGGTCTTGATCGAATAGGCCCGAGCCCACATCGACAATGAGCGGCAGATCGTGCTCTGCGGCCAGCTTTGCTAGCTGTTTCGTGTTCACACCCGCGCTGAAGCCACCGATCCAGTAATTCGACGGATGGACTTTTAGCAGCGCACCGGTGCGCTCGGTGATGGCGGAGCGGTAGTCATCCACGGTGGTTCGGTTGGTGGTGCCAACTTCGGCCAGTTCTACTCCGGTGGAAACTATCAGGTCGGGGAGTCGGAAGCCCGCCCCAATTTCTACCAGTTCGCCACGACTCATGACGATCTCGGGCGTACCGCGAGCCACTGACAAGGCGGTGGTGGCCAGGGCCAGGGCCGCTGCACCATTATTGACGATGAGTACGTCTTCAGCCTCGGGCGCGTTCGCTAGTACTGCGGTTTTTGCCCAGGTCCCGCGTTTACTTCGTTTGCCATCGGTCAGGTCGAGTTCTAAATCCACGTACCCGGCAGCGGTAACTAATGCATCTCGCGCCGCCTCGGATAGGGGAGCGCGCCCGAGATTGGTATGGATAATCACGCCGGTCGCGTTGAGCACCGAAGATAACTGGGTTGGTTGTGCTTCTTCAACGGCGGTAACTACCTGTTCGGAGACGCTCTCTGGGGTGATGTCGCCGCGTCGAGCAGCATCCTGAGCTTCAATAATGATGCGACGGATGACGTGCGGGGCGAGTCGCCGACTGGCATCCACGACCTGGTCGAGTGCCAGCAGTCGGTCGGTGGAGGGAATCGCCCGTCGCGGATCGGTGCTCACCGCACGTCCTTTCCATACACACTCGTGGATCGGAAGAAGATTGGCGGAGGCGGACGGGAATCGAACCCGCCAGACCAAGCTACTTGGTCTCGTCGGTTTTGAAGACCGCGGGGACCACCAGGAACCCTGACGCCTCCAAAAACTCAAACTATCACGTTTGGGTCCCTGTACCCCAATGACGCTCGTTGCTATGCCGTGGAATAGGCGTGAGGTGAGGGTCAAACGCTGCCGTAGCTCTTGAGGCTTGCGCGTGAAATACTGCCATAATCAAGTTTCATCGTGCTAACTTTGCCATGTCATCACTTATTTTGAAGTTGACTGTCAGGTAGGGAATGCCTCGCGCTTATTTCCTAGACCTAATGCGCAACCCCCTTGAAGGAAGGAAATCTGCGTGTCCAAAACCTCACGTAAGAAAACTCTCCCGCTCGCGGTGCTCGCAGCGCCGGCACTAGCCTTCGGCTCACTCACTGTTGCGGCTGCACCCGCAATGGCTGTCCCAGCAGACGAAGTTGAGCAGATATTGGCTGAAGTCGACACCATTTTGGTCTATGCCACCGAGGACGTCACGATCTATCGTGATGGGGAGCCAGATGGCACCCACCCGGCTGGGAGTCCACTATTTGCAGAGGAATACGATCCCGCTGAGGAACAGTTCGTTGCGTACGACGGGGCACGCTATGACATTGCCCCGTTCGAGCATGCCACTGCAGCGCAGTATGAAGATGAGAACCTCGTAGTTCCGTCATTCATCGAGCAGCTTGAAAATGAAGACGATACACCGGAGATCACTGTCCAGGGTGATAGTTTTCTTCCTGGCGATCAGGTGACTGTTATAGGTTCGGGCTTCACACCTGATTCCGAAGTGGTCGTAACCCTCGACGGCGAAGAACTGGGGACGACGACTGCCACTGCCGATGGCGATATTGAGGAACTTCTAGAGCTCCCGGAAGATATTGAGCC
>JAJUIX010000224.1 GCA_029267455.1 Enteractinococcus sp.
CTTGGCGGTGTCGAGTTTGCCGTTGAACGGGGCCACGGTGATGGCGGACAGTTCATCGTCTTCGCCCGCGTGCGTGTCGATCACGGCCGACCCGATGAGCACGTTGACGCCTTCGGAGACGGCTTGTTGGGCGGCAGCCGAAGCCGAGGAGCGGGCATCGATTACAGCGACGACTCCCCCGGTGGCAGCCAGCTCAGAAACCAGCGGATAGACCGAGTCGTTGGTGGTAAAGACGGCAATCTTCTTGCCGGCGCGCACCGCATAGCGGTTCAGGTAGGTGCGTACCGCGGAGGCGAGCATGATGCCGGGGCGATCGTTGTTTTGGAAGATCAACGGGCGTTCGTGGGCACCGGTGGCCAATACGACCTGGTCGGCGCGCACGTGCCAGATGCGTTCGCGGGAAATACCTTCACCAGGGTGCTCATCAAGGTGATGGGTGCGGCGTTCTACGGCGATCGCATAGTTTTCGTCGTAGATACCGGTCACGGTCGTATCCGACAGCACTTCGACATCGTCGGAGGAGTTGAGCTTCGCCAGCGTGTTGTCGATCCACTGCGGGGCAGGTACGTCGTCGATAGTTTCATACGGCGCATCCAGCAGGCTCCCGCCTGCCCATGGCTTTTCGTCCATGAGCATCACGCGAGCGCCAGAAGCAGCAGCATTCGCGGCGGCAGTCAGCCCGGCCGGGCCGGCTCCGACCACCAATACATCCGTGTGGACGTGGACGTGATCGTAGTAAGCCTGATCCTCGGCGGGATCTAGTGTACCTAATCCACGCAATTGGGTGGCTTCAATGCCGTTGGTGACCGGGACCGTCGTGGAGGTGAGCATGGACTCTTCGATGTCGCCGGCATGGCGGGGCGACAGGTGTACCAGCGAGTTGGGTTCCTCGACTCCTGCGGAGAACACGCCGCGCGGACGGTTCCAGTACAGCGAGTTTGCCGCCGAGCGGGTCCCGGTGGCCAACAGTGCAGACGCCACTGTGTCTCCGCGTAGAGCCTGGGTTTGCCGTCCGTCGATGGTCACGGCGACGGTTTCGTCGTGGTTGACCACAGCGTGTGGCGCCTGGTCGGGTGTCAGACGGTAGGAGTAGTTCCCCGCTTGGCCTTCTGCGGCCCGTGGTGCTTGATCAGTTGGGGTGTGAGTCACTTGGAACCTCCGGTAACGTCGGGGCGAGGCGAGCCGACCGGGTAGGTGGCTTTGAATTTATAGGTCACGGTGTCGCGAACCGCGTTAAACCATTTGCGGCAACCACCGTTGTGGACCCACCGTTCTGCGAAGTCACCTTTGGGATTGTCGCGGTAGAACAGGTATTCGGCCCATTCGCGATCGGACAGGGCATATGGGTCTTCCGGGTACGCTACGTGAGCTTCGCCCCCGTAGCCGAATTCGGTTTCATTTCGTGGCCCGCAGTACGGGCAATCAATGAGCATCATGGCTGTTGCCTTTCGTTAGTGGGCCACGGCTGCTGCGCCGTGTTCGTCAATGAGGTGACCGGTTTCGAAGCGCTCCAAACTAAACGGGGCGTTGATTTCGTGCGGTTCGTCATGGGCGATGGTGTGTGCCAGGGCATAGCCGGCTGCCGGGGTGCCCTTGAAGCCACCGGTGCCCCAACCGCAGTTGACATACAGGCCATCGACTTCGGTTTTGGACACGATTGGCGAGGCATCTGCCGTGGTGTCGACGATGCCACCCCAGGTGCGCAGTACGTGCGCGCGGGCGAAGATGGGGAACAGTTCGACGGCGGCCGCCATCTGTTCCTGGATCACGTGGAAGGCACCGCGTTGGCCAAATCCGTTATAGGTATCAATCCCGGCACCCATGACCAGTTCACCCTTGTGTGCTTGGGAGACGTAGACGTGGATGTGGTTGGACATCACCACGGTTGGGTGGACGGGCTCAAACAGTTCAGACACCAGTGCTTGGAGCGGGTGGGACTGAATGGGAAGCTGAATCCCGGCCATTTCGGCCAGCTGGGAGGAGTGGCCGGCACCGCACAGGGCAACTTGGCCGGCACGGATCTTACCGCGGGTGGTCTCTACTCCGGTGACCCGGCCGTTTTCGACGAGGATGTCGATGACTTCGGTGTTTTGAATCAGGTCAATGCCAGCGTTATCAGCCGAGCGGGCCAGTGCCCAAGCAACGTGGTCGTGTTTGGCGATCCCGGCGCGTGGCTGGTAGGTCGAACCCATAATTGGGTACCGGATGTTGTCCGAAATGTTAATGATCGGACAGATTTCCTTGACTTCTTCCGGTTCCAGCCATTCAGAGTCAACTCCGTTCAGCCGGTTAGCGTTGACACGTCGTTTAGAGTCACGAACCTCAGAGACGTGATGGGCTAGGTTCAGTACGCCGCGCTGAGAGAATAAGAAATCATATTCTAATTCTTCCGGCAATTCTTCCCAGAGTTTCAGCGAGGTTTCGTAGATGTTTGCTGATTCGTCCCAGAGGTAGTTGGAACGAATGATCGTCGTATTGCGCGCCATATTGCCGCCGCCCAACCAGCCCTTGTCGATCACGGCAACATTGGTGATGTCGTGTCGGGAGGCCAAGTAGTGAGCGGTGGCTAATCCGTGACCGCCAGCTCCGACGATGATCACATCGTAGGACGACTTCGGTTCCGGGTTGCGCCACAAAAAGTCGGGGTGTTGTGGGAGGAGTTCTGCCATGGTTATGCTCCGAACGGTTCCAGGTTGGGGTACAACGGATGAGCTTCGGCCAGCGCTTCGACACGCTTGGCAAGTTCTGGGAGGGCGGCACGGTTATTCGTGGC
>JAJUIX010000003.1 GCA_029267455.1 Enteractinococcus sp.
ATATGCTGAGCCAATCGAAGATCTCATGATTGCTGGCTACTTCACGAACACTGACAAGATCGAAAACGATCCTGAGCTCGTGGAAGCATTCATCACCGCGATGAAAGAGTCGCAGCAATTTGCTGAAGATAACCCAGAAGCGGCGAAGGAAATTCTCTCCGAATACACCGAAATTGAGCCCGAGGTCATCGAGCAACTCAACATGCCTCGATTCCCACAAGAAATTAACCGGGAATCCACTGAACGCATTATCGAGCTCTCTGAAGAAACCGGACTCATCAGCGAAGCTGTCGATATTAACGAGTTGATTTTCGAAGGTGCATAAGCGCCCGTAAATCCAATCTGACAAGGTAAAAAACCACCTGCGATAGCAATATCGCAGGTGGTTTTTCCATGCTCAAAAAGTTTTTTGTGAAACCCATTGCAAAATAACTATGGACATAGATAGTATGTGATGTGCGACATCGAATTGCTCGCTCTTGATGAATACAAAGTGAGGCATACTACATGACCCAGTCAACTCAATCCGCGAACGTCCGCGCCTTGATGCAGGACTTCTCGTTGGAGATGACCGGTAAAGACGTTGAAGCACTGCGCGAAGCTGCCCCATCCATTCCGGCTGGCACTCGTATCAACGTCACCTTCCTTGGCAATGAAGACCTCGATATGCGGGTGACTGCCGCCAAAGCGGTCAAAGAACTCGGCTTCATTCCGGTTCCGCACATCTCCGCACGTCGCTTGCGCAGCGAGGACGAGCTCAAAGAATTCTTACAGGCCCTGGCCGACGTCGACGCCGTTAAACATGTTTTTGCTGTAGGTGGCGACCCTGCCGAACCGATGGGCCCCTATGGTTCATCACTGGAAATGCTGCAATCGGGAATCTTTGCCCAATACGGTGTCGAAGACGTCTCCATCGCCGGCTACCCGGAAGGCCACCCCGACATCTCCGACGAAGTGCTGGCCCGAGAGCTCAAAGGCAAAGTCGAGCTGTTGGCTGAGCAAAATCTCAGCGCGGTCATCCTGACCCAGTTTGGTTTCGACACCGACCCGGTGGCCCAATGGCTCAATGAGCTTGCCGCGCAGAACATCTCGACGCCGATTCGTATCGGCGTTCCCGGACCGGCTGGCATCAAACGTCTGCTGGGCTACGCCAAACGCTTCGGCGTGGCATCCTCGGCGGGCATCGTCAAGAAATACGGTTTCTCGCTGACCAACCTCATGGGCAGTGCGGGGCCGGATAAGTTCTTGCGCAACCTGGCCGAAGAAGTTGCGGTCTCGAACTACCAAGGCAACGTGGGCGTGCACTTCTACACCTTCGGTGGCATGGCCAAGACCGCCGAATGGGCCCAAGACTTCACGAACAACCTCTAAATTTTCCACCCTTTAGTCAACACACTACGTTTGAAAGGCGGCCATCATGGCAAAGTCTCTTCAGGATCTGCTCAACGAACAGTCCGCAGTGGAACTGCTGCGCAACGCTCAGACCGGTTCCTACATCTACCCAGTCGTTCCAGCAGACTTCGGTAACTGGATCAACGAACAAAAAGCATGGCGCGACTCTGCGGTCCTCTACGACCAATCCCACCACATGGACCAGGTCTTCCTCTCCGGTTCCGACGCCATCAACCTGATCTCGGATACCGCGATCAACTCGGTTGCTAACTTCCAGGTCGATATGGCCAAGCAATACGTACCGGTGTCTTCGGTCGGTGCAGTCGTCGGTGACGGTATCTTGTTCCGCGAAGCCGAAGACGAATTCACCTACGTTGGTCGCGCCCCAGTCACCAACTGGCTGATGTACCACGCTGAAAAGGGTGACTACAAGAACCTCGACCTGCAGGTTGACCGTCGTTCGCCATCGCGTCCCTATGGTGCGGCAGTATCGCGTGAACTGTTCCGCTTCCAGATTCAGGGCCCGGCTGCTTGGGATGTCATCAACAAGCTCAACGGCTCCGAAGTTGAACAGCTGAAATTCTTCCGCATGTCCTACATGAACATTGACGGATTGAAAGTTCGCACCCTGCGTCACGGTATGGCCGGTGCGCCAGGTCTGGAAATCTACGGACCATACGAACACCACGCTCGCGTTCGTAACGCCATCATCGAAGCAGGCGCCGAGTTCGGTCTGTTGCCAGTTGGTTCGCGCGCCTATGCAACCAACACCCTGGAATCCGGCTGGATCCCATCGCCACTGCCAGGCATCTACTCGGGTGAAGCAGAACGCGGTTACCGCGAATGGCTCGGCGCTGACTCCTATGAAGCCACCGCACCACTGGCCGGCTCGTTCGTCTCGGACAACATCGAAGATTATTACGTCAACCCATGGGAAATCGGCTACGGTTCCTTCGTGAAATTCGATCACGACTTCATCGGGCGTGACGCACTCGAAGCCATCGATAAGGACAAACAGCGCCGCAAGGTCACTCTCGAGTGGAACGCTGATGACTTGAAAGAAGTCCTGGGTGCCCCACTGAATGTTGAGGGCCCGAACTACAAGTTCTTCGACCTACCACTGGCCAACTACGGTGCCTCAAACTACGACAAGATCACCGACGCCGACGGCAACGTCGTCGGGGTTTCGATGTTCACCGGCTACACCGCCAACGAACGTCGCGGCCTGTCGCTGGCAACCGTCAACGCTGACGTCCCAGAAGGCGCAGAACTGACCGTCACCTGGGGCGAACCAAACGGTGGCTCCAAGAAACTGTCGGTTGAACCGCACGAACAAAAAGACGTGCGCGTGGTCGTCTCGCCGGTCCCATACTCCCACGTCGCCCGGGAGTCCTATCGCGCCGGATGGCGCACCGGCAACGCCTAAGTTCGCCTGCTGACCGCGGTCGTATCCTGGACGCTCCAGGGTGCGACCGCGTTGTCGCATCACAACAAATATCTGATTAGAAGCTGAGTACACTACGGTAGCCATGAGTTTACGATCCGCCCTTCTCACCCTGCTCACCGCCGGCCCCCAAACCGGTTATGACCTTGCCAAGAACTTCCACTCTTCGGTGGGATTTTTGTGGCACGCCCCGGACTCTCAGATCTATCCGGAACTCAAAAAAATGCAGGCAGAAGAACTCATTGACGGCTACCCGGTGCCATGGGGGACAAAGGGCGCCACGAAGACGGAATACGCGATTACCGAGACCGGGTTGCAATACCTCAACACATGGCAGGGCCAAGCAGTCACGTACCGCCCCGAGCGCAGTGAAGTGCGCCTGAGAGCCGCATATTTTGAATTCGCCGACGACGACGATGCCCGTGCGTGTCTTGAAGAACACTTACGCCATTACCAACAGGTGGTCGAAAGCGTCCACGGCCAGATTCGCGACCTCAAAGACCAATCAGCCGCAATTCATCAGCGCCGTCTAGCGCGCTATCCAGAAGCTGACCACCCAAAAATCACGCGGTTCAAAATCTTTGCCTATGAAGGCATCCTCAAACAGGCTGAAGCCGAAATTTCTTGGGCACAAGACGGGCTTGCCATGTTGGAAGAACTCACCACCGCAGCGCAACCGCGTAGCTAGGACAAGCTTCGGGGCGGTCACGTCCCTGATGACGCGACCGCCCCGAAGCATGGCATGCTCAAAAACTAGGGGATGAGCACAGGTTTGATCGTGGTGCCTGATTCCATGTCTTGGATCGCCTGGTTGATATCGACTAATGGATAGGTCTTCACGAGCCGCTCAACTGGCAAACGTCCCTGTTCCATCAACCGGATCAGTGCGGGAATAATGCTCTGAATTTCGCCGTCACCGATCGTCAGACCATGAATTTTTCGCCCCGGGAGCATGAAATTCACGTCCACCGCAACGGTTTGGCCAAATGGTGGGGCCCCCACGATGGCCACGTGGCCTTGAATGCGCGTTGCCTGAACCGCTTGTGAGAGCACCCCAGTATTCCCGGTGGCCTCCACGACAGCGTGGGCACCACCGCCGGTGAGCTCTTGTATGGAGGCCACGACGTCATCCACCGATTGCGGGTTGATGCTCGCAGTGGCACCCAGTTGCATGGCCAGTTCGAGCCGTTCCTCGACCAAATCCACCGCGATAATCTCGGTGGCAGGGGTCAGCGCAGCGGCCATAATTGCGGCAAGTCCCACGGTGCCGACACCAAAGACCACTACGGTGGATCCCGCAGCTAGACGCAAGGCATTCCAGATCGCGCCAGCACCGGTTTGCACGCCACAGGCCAACGGCGCCAGTAGAGAAAAGTCCAGGTCAGTTTCGACCGGCACAACGCTGCGGGCATCGGCGATCGCCAACCGAGCGAAAGAGGACTGGCCAAAGAAATGTCCACCAATGTCATCACCGTTGTGTTGCAGCGGTGAGCTCCCATCGGCTCGCCGTCCGGCTAGCAGGTTATCGGGCAACCAGCGCACACAATAGGCGGGATGCCCAGAGCGACACCCCTCGCAGGCACCACATGAGGTGAAGGATAAGACAACCTTGTCGCCGACGGCCACATTTTGGACTCCAGCCCCGACTTCTTTCACAATGCCAGCGCCCTCATGGCCGAGGACACCGGGCAAGGGGAAAGGCAAACCGCCAGAGGCAACCGTCAGGTCCGTGTGGCATAAGCCTGCGGCTTTGACCTCGACGAGTACTTCGTGGTCTTGGAGGTCGCTGAGTTCAATTTCGGTCAGGGTAAACGCGGTGCCGGCCTCGACTATGGCCGCTTGTGTGGTGGTCATGCTTGATCCTGTTCTGCGGGTTTGAGGGCAATAATGACGGATTTGGTGCGGGTGTATTCGTGGAGTTGTTCCGGACCGTTTTCGCGGCCCCACCCGGAAGATTTCACGCCACCAAATGGCATGGACGGATCCAGCATTGCCCAGCTGTTGCCCCATACGATGCCGGCTTCAAGCGCATCCGCTACACGGTGGGCACGCGACATGTTCTCGGTTTGGATACCCGCGGCTAGACCGTAATCGGTGCTATTGGCCAGCTCGATGGCCTCTTGTTCGGTATCGAAGGGTTGGACCGTCAAGACGGGGCCGAAGATTTCTTCTTGCACGGCGTCGGAGGTGTTTTCAACGTCGGCTAAGACCGTGGGACGGTAAAAGAACCCACCATTGATCTCGGCGGGCTCGCCTCCGGTCAGCACGCGTGCACCGCACGCTTTGGCCTCCTCGATGGCGGCAACGACCTTGTCGTATCGGGCTTGGGTGGCCAGGGGTCCGAAGACCGTTTCGGGCTGGCGCGGATCCCCGAAGGGTACGTGCGGCACCCCGGCCGCGAGCGCTTCGATCACCCGTTCATACACGCCGCGTTGCACGAGCAGTCGTGGACCGCCCATACAAAACTGACCGGTATTGAAAACAAAGGCCGAGATGCTCGTTTGGATTGCCTGGTCGAGGTCGGCGTCATCGAAGATAATATTTGGGGCATTGCCACCGAGTTCGGCGGTGATGGGCCGCAGTGCTTGTCCGGCCTTCCCCGCGACGTGGGCTCCGACGGTTGAAGAGCCGGTGAAGGCGACTTTGTGCACGTTGGGGTGGGTGATGAGGTGATCACCTAGGTCTGAGCCGTAGCCGGTGACGACGTTATACACGCCGTCGGGCACCCCTGCTTCTTGCAGCAGCCGCGCCATGTATAAGGCCGACAGCGGGGTGTCCTCGGCGGGTTTGTGGACCACTGAGTTGCCGGCCGCCAGTGCCACAGCGATCTTTGAAGACGACAGGATCAGCGGGAAGTTGAACGGGGTGATGGCCGCGACCACGCCGAGGGGCTCCCGCTGAGTGAAAGCGTGGGCCGGCAGTGGGGTGCGTCGCACGGCGCCGTCGAGATGTTGGGCTAGCGAGGCCGCGTATTCATAGGTGTCGGCCGCATTATTGACGTCAACGGCGTTGGCCAGACTGATGGGTTTGCCCACGTCGTAGCTTTCGACCTCGGCTAATTCTGTGGTGCGTTCACGCATCAGTTCCGAGACGCGGTAGAGCACTCGGGAACGTTCCCGCCCGGATAGTCGGGACCATGCCCCGGAGCGGAAGGTTTGGTGTGCCGCTTGGACTGCGGCGTCGATATCGTCGGTCGTGCCGCGTGGGGTGGTGGTCAGCACCTGTGCGGTAGCGGGGTCGATGACTTGAATTTCGCCGGTGCCGGCGACGGCTTGGCCATTGATGAAGTGATGCGGCGTATGCAAGTAGCCGGGGAGGATTTGTGTAGCCATGAAATGCTTCTCCTAAGGTGAGTGTGTCAGATCGTTATCGTGGGAGTTGGTGGCCGGCGTTGCGGTAGCGTGCACCCCAGATGCCGGATTTTCCAGGGGCCATGATCGAGTTTGGATCCAGTGCGTCTTTGATGCGTTCGTGGAAACGAAGTAGGGCGTTGTCGTTGAAATCGAAGGTCTCCATGACCTGATCCATGAGGTGCAAGTGGGTGCGGTATTCGCCGTAGCCGTGTTCGGCACCTTCGGCAACGAGTTTGCGTCCCAGGGCGATCGTGCGGTTCCGGTCATCTTCATCGGCCGAGTTGTAGAGGAACAGGCAGATGTGGTGCATTTCGCGCAGGCCTACCGCGAATTGGGCCGCATAGTCTGGGCCGTATTCATAGGATCGGTTGCGCACCATTTCGAATTGCTTCATCGCCTCGGCACCATCAGGTTCTGAGATCGGGGAGAAGCCAATATGCCCGCCGTTGGGCACCCATTCCATGATCTGTTGTTCGTCGGTCGATGGGATACCCTGGTTGATCTTGTGCCGGTCATGCAGGATGTGGGACCCAGCAGTGTCGATCGGACGATCTTGGGTGGTGAAGAATCGGGCGCCTGGAATCTGGGTGAAGGCGTCTTTGATCATGCCCAAGAACAATTCGATTTGCTCTGGGGGCCCATAGACCGAGCCGTACATATTCCAATAGCCCAAATTGAGTTCGTGTTTCATTCGGTCGATGACTTCCGGGGTGAGCGGTCCACCCTCTGGTAGCCAGTGCGCACGCTGAGTTTGGGCGGCCGCATCCAGAATAATGTTGCGCACCACGGGCACGCTTTGCAGTGGCGCCATACCGATGCGCAACGGCAACATGATGTCAACGATCTGTTCCAAATCCGCTTCATTTTCAAACGTGATCAGAAACGTTTCGGTGGCCGGTGGGGCTGGCATGAGCGCAATGCCCATCTTCGTCACGATCCCAAAGTTTGACTGCGTAAAGAGTCCGTCGGGGTAGGGGCCGAAGCCATAGCCGAACAGTTGCCAGGTTTTGGCATTACTCATGGCACCCATCCCGGTACGAAGTAGATCACCGTCGGGCAGGACGACTTCCAATCCGGTCTGCCAGGACCAGTGGTCGCCGTAGGGCGTGTAGCCTACCCCGCGGTCTAAGGCGTTGCCGACGACCGAGCCCCACCCCAGATCTGGGACATCGACCCACAGGTTATAGCCTTTTTCTTGGATGTGGTTGTACAGATCGAAGTAGGTCACCCCGGGTTCAATCAGGGCATACGCGTATTTTTCGCTGACTTCGATGATCTTATTCATCCGGCGAGCGGTCTGTACGACGACGGCCCCCGATAGTCGTGGGGCGGCGCCACCGTAGCCCAGATTCTTTCCCGTGGCGGTGGGGGAGAGCGGAATGCAGAATTCGTTGGCGATTTCGACGAGCCGTTGGACTTCTTCGGTGGTTTCGGGAAAGACCACTGCCCCCCGGCAGGAACTCGGGCTCCGAGGTCGTGGGATAAGGGTCTTGGAAGGCTTTGAGCTCTTCTGCGGTGGCTAACACGTGTTCGGCGCCAAGCACTTCGCGGAATTTTTCCAGTGCGGCGTCGAAGGTTGTTTCGGATACATCGGGTGGAAGAATGCGGGACATGTAAATCTCCTTAGCTCGGTGCCGGGCACCACGAGAATGTGACATGGCCCATAGTCGTGCACTGTGTTATCCACGACAAGACCGGTCTGAGTTTTTTGTCCAGCTAGGCGGTGCCGCTTTCCGGTCCTCGGCGGTTTGTGCGACGTCGGGCCAGCGTCTCGGAAGGGGACTCGTCAAAGGTCTGCGCATAGTGGACAGCAAAACGTCCTGGGTGATGAAATCCCCAACGGGCCGCAACGTCGGTGACGGTGTCTGTCGGGACGGCGGTGAGCAGGTCCCGGCGAGCTCGGTGCAGACGAATGTCCCGCAGCGCTTGGGCCGGGGTGCGCTGTCGATATTTGCGAAAACCCGCCTGCAACGACCGCACGCTGACATTGACCGCCGCGGCGACATCGTTGACGGTAATGGGCAGATGGCTGTGTTCGTGCATGTATTCCAGGGCCTCGTCAAGGTAGCTGGGCCCGGTAGGTGCGACTTCACCGTGCAACAGGTGACTGAAATTGTGCCGAGTCAGCAGCGAGAAACCCCGAACGACGGCTTGGGTTAAGGGTGTGCTGATCATGGAGTGGTCGAGCAGTGGGGTGGGCGCGTTCAGGCTGCGCGCCAGGTGTGCGACCAGATTTTTCCATTCTTGACCCGCCGGGGAAGTTAACTTCACGCCGGGATCACATCGTAATTCTTGGGTCAGCTCTGCGCCGATCAATGCGGTGAGTTCATCGTGGACGCGTTGCCGCGGGATCTTGAGACCGACCACCCGAGCCGGGTGTTGCCAACCTTGCAACGCGGGTTTGTCGGTCCAGTCATGAATCGCGGCATATTCGGGGGAAGCCGTGACGGTCGTGTTTGACTGCGCCATAGTGACGGAACCGAAGGCCGTGAAGTTGATTTGATAGGAGTCAGGCGCAGGTTCACTGACCAGATGTGTCGTTGAACGGTACTCTAAAAAGCCAAGCGTCAGGCCTGCCAACTGTCGGGCTCGCAGCGACATTTGGAAGTGCTGGTGTTGCGGACAGTAGGTGATTTCATGCGGGTGGTAGACCGCACCTCCGACCGATTGGGCGTGATCAATGCTGTCGGTTTGGACATTGAAAATGGTTCCGGAATTGGACAGGCTGTTAGGACTCAACCCTGGGAGATTCGCCATATCGGGAAGTCTACTACCAGGTGATGTGGGTCACAAGGAAAATCCTTCCCGCTCAACCTGTGGTGAGAGGGTCGTGGCGATTAGGCGTGGGCCGCGTGTTCGATGGCCACGGCGACGGAGTGTAGGTGTTCATGCATCGCGGCAGCGGCAGCATCCGGGTCGCGCTGGCAGATCGCCTCAATGATGGCCAGGTGCTGGGGGAGCGAGATCTGCGGCCGATCCGGCTGAGTGGAGAGCTGAAAGTGGTATCGAATGGCTTGGCCGCGCAAACGTGAGATGGTCTGAGCAGCGGTGTGCTGATCGGCGATCTCGATGATTCGCGAGTGGAGTTTTCGATTCAGACTGGAGTATTCATCCCGAGCGCCACGCTCAACTGCGACCTGCATGGCGGTACCAATGTTACGCAATTCATCGGCTTGTTCTTCGGTGAGCTTCTCGGCGGCCTTTCGGGCGCATAAGGATTCCACCGCCCCGCGTACTTCGGTAATTTCAATGGCCTCATCCAGCGAGACCTTGCGTACTCGTGCGCCCCGATTTGGAATCCGCTCGACCAATCCTTCGGTAATCAACTCATTGAGTGCCAGGCGCACGTCGCCCCGCGATGCGCCGTGCTCGGCTGCGACATCGGCCTCGATGAGCCGCTGATGAGGTACTAAATTGCCCGCAATAATGTCCTGGCGCAGTCGATCCGTGAGAGACAGCTCCTGGGTGGTATCGGGTGCGGGGGTCGGAACGGCCATGGTGGGTGCTCTCCAAAATGAGGGTCGGGGCGGGTGGTTGGTTGTACTCATGGTAGCCACGGAACGTCGAACTGTCATCGAACGTGAACAAGATTGTAAACAATCTTGTTAGCAGCTATTGTGGTGTGAGGATCCGCACAATAGAGGATGATCATGACCACTACCACCGCACGTCGAGTCGGGGATCAAACCGCCATCCCGATGGCTTTGATGCGAGGAGGCACCTCGCGTGGCCCGATGTTTCTCGCCTCCGATCTACCATCTGACGTACAGCAACGCGATCAGGTGCTGTTGGCCGTCATGGGCAGTCCACACCCGCTCCAAGTTGATGGTGTCGGTGGCGGGCATTCTTTGACCTCCAAGGCCGGCATCGTGGCGCCCTCCGAACGAGACGACATCGATCTCGACTTCACCTTCGTGCAGCTCCAACCCGAGGCGACCACGGTCCAAACCACACAAAATTGCGGCAACATGCTGGCCGCCGTGGTTCCCTTCGCTGTGGAACGCGGGTTGATTCAACCGACCCAGGACGTCACCGACGTCGTGGTGCGCACAACCAACACCGGACTCATTTCGCGCATCGGCGTTCACACGCCAGCGGCTCACGGGCAACGATATGTGCAATATTCCGGGGACGCGGAAATTGCGGGTGTGCCCGGAACCGCCTCTCCGGTTAATATCCGGTTTCTCAACACAGCCGGTTCCATCGCCCCCGCCCTCCTGCCCACCGGAAATCAGACCGATGTCGTGCATGCCGACGGCACGGACTATACGGTTACCCTGATCGATAATGGGCAACCCCTGGTGATCATCAACGCCCAAGATCTCGACGTCACCGGATACGAGACCGTCGCTGAACTGACCGAAAACACCGAACTGAAGTCCCGCGTGGAGACATTACGTCTGGCCGCAGCACAAGCGATGGGTTTAGGGGATGTCACCGATGAGTCATATCCGAAGATGACTCTGGTGGCGCCGCCCAAGCACGGTGGCGCGATTACCACCCGCAGCTTTATTCCGCATCGCGTGCACGAATCCATTGGCGTCTTGGCTGCCGTCACGGTGGCAACCGCCCTGCTCATGGATGGCACAGTGGCAGCCCACGTTGGCGTGCCCGGCACCGGTACAAGCCAAACGGTCGGGATTGAACATCCCTCGGGCATTTTTGAGGCACTCGTGGATTTGGACGACGACGGCGCAGTCGTCGCGTCGGGCAATACCCGTACAGCTCGGCTCATTAGTCGCGGAGAAGTCTACGTGCCCACCAATATCTGGGATCCAGGTGCGGCCTAACAGGTTTTTGATCAGCAGCTACTCACCACAATTGGAAGGACACTTACCTTGATTATTGATATTCATGGGCATTACACCACGGCTCCGGCGCCGCTGGGAGAATGGCGCGATGCTCAACTGGCCGCACTGGACGGTGGGCAACCACCCGCGGCGTCAGGACCGGTCATCACGGATGACCAAATCCGCGAATCCATCGAGACCAACCAGCTGCGGTTGATGAATGAACGTGGTATTGACGTGCAGATCTTTTCTCCACGCGCCTCATTCATGGCCCACCACGCCGGCGACTTTGAGACCTCGGCTGCCTGGTCACGCCACTGTAATGACTTGATCGGGCGGGTAGCGCAGTTGTATCCGGAACGGTTCTTCCCGTCGGCCATGTTGCCGCAGTCCCCGGGCGTTGACCCCGCCACCGTGATCGAGGAGCTTGAACGGTGCGTGAATGAACATGACATCGTGGCGGTCAACCTCAACCCGGATCCTTCGGGCGGACACTGGACCGCTCCACCATTGACCGATGAGCATTGGTTCCCGGTCTATGAAAAACTCATCGAACACGAACTGCCCGTCATGGTGCACGTATCAACCTCAATTAACCCGGCCTTCCACACCACCGGCGCCCACTACCTCAACGCTGACACAACCGCCGTCATGCAACTCCTCCAGGGCGATCTGTTTGCGACCTTCCCCGAACTCAACATGATCATCCCCCACGGCGGCGGAGCCGCACCGTATCACTGGGGCCGGTTCCGGGGCCTGGCCATGATGTTAGACAAACCACCGGTCGAAGAACACCTGCTGAACAACATCTACTTCGACACGTGCGTGTATCACCAGCCCGGTATCGACACGCTGCTAGAAGTCATCCCGCACAAAAACATCATGTTCGCCTCCGAGATGATCGGCGCGGTGCGCACCGAAGATCCGAACACCGGTCACTACTTCGACGACACCGTGCGCTACATCCAGGCCGCCGACCTGACCGACGATTCCAAGCAGTGCATCTTCGAGGATACTGCGCGCGCCGTGCACCCGCGCCTGGATCGCCAACTCAAAGCTCAGGGCCGCTAGGAAGGAACCGACATGACAGAACTTGGTGTGGTGTATACCTCGATCCAACGTCCCGACGCCGACGACGTCGCAGCACTCAGCCGCTACGGCAGTGCCACTATCCACGAGGCAATGGGCCGCATCGGCCTGATGCAACCCTACATGCGACCGGCCTATGACGGCGCAAAACTGTGCGGACCGGCCGTCACCGTGTTGCTCCAGCCCGGTGATAACTGGATGATGCACGTCGTGGCCGAACAGCTTACGCACGGCGATGTGGTCGTCGCTGCTTGCACGACCGAATCCGATGCCGGATTCTTTGGTGACCTCTTGGCCACCTCGTTCCGCGCTCGCGGTGGGGTTGGCCTGGTCATTGACGGCGGCGTCCGCGATACCCAAGAACTCGCAGCCATGGATTTCCCAGTGTTTGCCAAAGCGGTGCATGCGCGCGGGACCGTTAAAGAAACCCTGGGTTCAGTCAACATCCCGGTCACCTGTGCCGGGGCGGTCGTCAATCCCGGTGACGTGGTGGTGGCAGATGCCGACGGTGTGGTCGTCGTTCCTCGACAGAAAGTTGCCGAAGTGGCAGAGGCTTCTAAGGCACGTGAGGCCAAGGAGGCCGGTGTGCGTGAGCGCTTAGCCGCCGGAGAACTCGGCCTCGACGTCTACGGAATGCGCGACAAATTGGCAGCCAAGGGCCTACAGTACCGATAAGTTAGGAAAACACAATGGCAGAACTCGAAAACTTTGATCTGGCACATATCAGTGCCGTCGAAATCCTCACCCCAACCTTCGATGAGAGCCTGTGGTTCTTCAAAGACCTGTTGGCCATGCGGGAAGTCGACCGCATTGGCAATTCGGTGTATTTGCGATGCTGGGACGAATATGAAAACTATTCGATTAAACTCACTGCTGCTGATACCAACGGCGTCGGGCGCACCATGCTCCGGGCCACCAGCCCAGAAGCCTTAGCGCGTCGCGTCGCAGCAATCGAGCAGACCGGTCTGGGGAAGGGCTGGCGCGATCCGGAAGTGGGGATCGGTACATACTACGAATTCGAAGATCCAGACGGTCACGAATTTGGGCTGTACTACGACACCACCCTCTACCAACCTGATGACCTGGATCGTCCAGCATTGAAAAACCAGGCATCCCGGTACCCAGGCCGTGGCGTCAACGCCCGCCGCCTGGACCACATCAACTACCTGGCCTCCGATGTCAATGCGACCGGGGACTTCTGGGAGCAGACCATGAAAGCCCGGGAAACCGAACAGGTCGAACTCGATGCCGGTGGTTATGCAGCGCGTTGGTTCCGGTTTGCCCAAAAATCCTATGACGTCGTGTACTCCGATGACTGGACCGGTGAACGTGGACGCTTCCACCACCTGGCCTTTGCAACCGATACGCGCGAAGACATCCTGAAGGCCGCCGACTTTTTTCTCGAAGAGGGCGTCTATATCGAATACGGGCCGTATAAGCACGCCATTAACCAGACCTTCTTCCTTTATGTCTGGGAACCCGGTGGTAACCGCATTGAGTTTGCAAACGCTGGTGCGCGGTTGATTCTGAACCCAGATCAACCGGTCGTGAACTGGTCGGAAGCCGAACGTGCTAAGGGTCAGGCCTGGGGGATGAAGACCGTGCCAACCTTCCACACTCATGGCACGCCCTACGTTGAAAATCAAGAAGAAATCGACCGCGCTGCGCTTGCGGGCAAACGACTGTAATTTCTTCACGCCCCGATCCGCTCACAAGCTGGCCCTGACTCACGTTGATATGAGTCAGGGCCAACTTTTAGCGGTTCAGCAATGTGTCACTAGGAGTTCTTGCGGTAGGACTCACGAGCAAAACGTGAGTACGGGGCCGGTTGTACGGTCGCACGAATGGTGACCTGTCGGTGCGGCTCGACAGCGGGCTTGGTCGAGTTTGGCGACTCGCCCCAGACGACTTCCACTTCAGTGCCGGGCTCGGCGAGGTCTGCATCGATGGTAGCCAGTGAAACGAAGGCCTGTTCATTGGTCAGATACCCACAGTCATGAGAGATACCGACCAGTTTGCCATCGCGCTCCACCCGGTCAACCTGGTACAGACCGTAGCGGGCCTTCGGGAAATCGAAGTATTTTGCCGGAGTGCCTTCTTCATACAGAGAGCGCTGTGCTGCGGCCAGATCCTGCGCATTCCATTCCAACGAAACCTTCTGACGATGCTGCTGGTCGGCCATCGCTTTGAGCGCATCCTTGCCAATGAAGTCGTGATCCCAGTCGATCAGCTTGCCGTAACCGATTTCGAAGGGGGTCGTGTAGTAGTCTGCGATGTTGTCTGACGTGAAGCTACCGGCAACCGAACCCATGCGCGATGCGGGTAGCCATTGCAGATACTCTGCAGTTTCCTGACCGGTGAAGATGGCGGGCGTTGGAGAAGGGACCCATGCCGATTCGAGGTTGGCTGTGGAATACGCGAGTGAACCAGCAAGCTTCAGATCGAATTCTTCGCCAGCTTCAATCAGCGTATTCCGGATCAGGTCGTAGTCTTCCCATGGACCCCAGAATTCGAAACCGGGCTGACCGGCCATGCCATGGCGAATTCCTCGGATGCGCCGTCCTGCAATTTCGAATTCCAGCATGCCAAAGAACCTGGTCTTTTCGACCGGAATGGAACTGACCTTCTCCATGAGCAATTCGGCTTTTGGTCCTTGGACCTCGAAGCGGTACTGGAGCGGATCCCCCTCACGCGCAGCCGAATTGGCATCTCGTTCAAAGGTCACATCATAGTCGCCCTTTTCTCCGTGGTACTGCACCCAATCGGGCACCATATGCCATCCGACGAGATCGAAGAGTCCTTCTTCGAGATACACCAAAATCGCATCGCCAATGAGGTAGCCCTCGTGGTTCACCGCAACGAATTGCTTTGCCATATTCGGTTTGAAATTAGAGAACTTATTGATCCCAAGATCGCTGAGCAGCTTCAATGCATCCGGGCCTTTGATAAACAGATCAGTCATGTGGTGCGACTGGTCTAAGAGGGCCACCGATTCACGCCAGGCACGTTGTTCAGACCGCCAGTTGGTAAATTCCGGTTGAACGGGGAAGATAGTGGGTGCTGCTTGAGCATTTCGAAGCGCAGAAACGGTATCTCCTGCCGCAGCGATGGCCTCTGCAGCTGAGGGTCCTGCCGTCGTTGACGCGGTGGCTTCTACAGTGGTTTGGGACATGAAATACTCCTGATACATAAGAACTCTGGTCAAGCCCACAGCTAACGCAGGGCTCGTTGCAATGATCGTAAGTTATTACTGCCGGTCGTATGATTAGTATCACTAATAGGAGGCTTCTTGATTGCTTATACAGGTGCACCGTGGATCTAAACCTGGTGAAGATCTTCGTCGCGATCTATGAGATGAAGAGTCTCACTGCGGCAGCTGAAAGACTCTACGTCACCCAGTCTGCGGTCAGCCAGTCCTTAGCGAAGCTGCGGGCCGCTCTTCAGGATGAGTTGTTTATTCGTCGAGGCGGCGTGATGGCTCCGACATCGTTCGCCACAACCGCCTACCCACAGTTCCGCGAGGCGCTCAACGCAATCGAGCGGGTGACCCGCCGAGTCGAACCATTTGATCCGCAGACCACAACACGAACTTTCCGAATCGCGCTCTCTGAGCTCGGTGAAGTCGGCTGGTTGGCAAATATTGTCTTCGAAGTGCGTCGTCTCGCTCCAGACGCTCACATTGAAGTGGTGCGGTTAGTAACAGAGAACATCGCCGAGCAGCTCCGACAAGGTGAAGTCGATATTGCGATTGCGCCAATAGGGATTCCCGGTGACCTGGAACGGACCCTGGTCAAGAAACAGGCTTATCAACTCATCATGTCGCGCGAGCACCCACTGGTTTCCGAGGAGATCACCACAGCGCGCCTCATGACACTTCCAAGGATCGCGGTGCCATCGGATTCTGGCTCCGATCAGCTGGAATCCATACAACGCGGTTCGGCAGCTTATCGAGAGCCAGCAGTGGTGGCCCAGCATTTCGCCAGTATCCCACCAATACTTCGAGCCCAACCTGATCTGGTGGCGATCGTTCCGGAATCCATTGGTGCAGCCTGGGAAAAGACTTGGCCCTTGGTCGTTCAACCCTTGCCGTATGTGATGGCACCGTTGGAATTATCCGTTTACCGGCGCTCCACGACACATGACCAAGAAATTCTCGATTGGCTAGAGCAAGTTGTTCTTCGAGCCATTGTCGCGCTCCCAGAACATTTTGAAACCATCACCGGCGGAAAGTAGTTCTAGAGCAAGGCGAAATGAAAGGGCCCTATAGTCAGCGAGTTCGTAAGTTCCTCGTCATAGAGCCATTGAGAGATTCGTGAATTCCCCGTGCGCTCCAGCTGTGGGTGCGAACACACCTGAGGTCCGGACTGAGTTATATGGGTAACTTTTACAATCGTTGCGAATGCCAATCATTTCAGGCAGAATGTAATCAGTATGATTAGGCTCACAAATGTTTTCACACAAGGAGTGCGATGACAAATCATGGCATTGGCGATTGGATCGAACGTCGCCAGATTAAATCGGCAGGTCAGCTTGCGGTTACCGCAGGGGATCGTGAACTGACGTATGAAGAGTTCGGAGACCGCATTAATCGTTTGGCCAATGCGCTCACTGACCGCGGGATCCAGAAGGGCGAGCGAGTTGCCTACCTTGGCGAAAACTCCGTGGAATTCCTCGAAACGCTCTTCGCGCTAGGGAGTATCGGTGCTGTTTTTGTGCCGCTCAACACCCGCTTAGCCGGACCCGAAGTCACCTTCCATCTGGAGGACTCGGGCTCTAAAATGCTCATTGCGTCTCACACGATGGAACCGCTGGCGGTGGCAGGAGTTGAAAGCACCGATGTTGAGCGCGTCATTTTTGTCAATGACGGCGACCGAGTACCGGCGGAACAGGGTCGACTGCAGTTGCCATCTGAGCGGTATGATGATGTGCTGGCCAGCGCAAGCACTGAGCGACCACGCGTTAGCGTAGAACTCGAAGACCTGGCGATCATTTTGTACACCTCGGGTACCACGGGTACTCCAAAAGGTGCGATGCTGACCCACAATAACCTGACCTGGAATGCCATCAACGTCATTACCGACCTGGGGATCACCAACCACGAAATCTCGTTAATGATTGCTCCCATGTTCCACGTCGCAGCCCTCGGTATGGGCGTGCTGCCAACGTTCCTCAAGGGTGGTCACGTCGTGCTCGAGCCACGCTTCGAGCCAGGTCGAGCACTCGAGCTCGTCGAACAGCATAAGGTCACCTTCATTTCAGGTGTACCTACGACCTATCAAATGATTGCGGAACACCCTGCTTGGGAGAAGACGGATATCTCGTCGTTGCAGAATCTCACCTGTGGTGGCTCTGCTGTTCCGTTGCGCATCCTGGAAGCGTATGAAGATCGAGGACTGAGTTTCACTATGGGGTACGGGATGACCGAAACCTCTCCGGGTGCGACTACGTTGCCAGCTCGGTATTCGCGCGAAAAGATGGGCTCTGCAGGCCTGCCACATATGCATACCCACGTGCGGGTGGCAGACTTCGACGGTACGGTTCTGCCACCCAATGAAGTTGGGGAAGTTCAGATCCAAGGCCCGAACGTCATTAAGGGGTACTGGAATCGCGAAGAAGCCAATAAGAGCTCGTTCATTACCGATGATTCGGGCACCTGGTTCCGCTCCGGAGACATGGGCTACATGGATGAGGATGGCTTCTTATTCATCTCGGATCGACTCAAGGATATGATCATCTCGGGTGGCGAGAATATCTACCCGGCCCAGGTGGAGCAAGAGCTCGCACAGTTGGAGTCGATTGCTGCCGTCGCCGTCTTTGGTGTGCCCGATGAGAAGTGGGGTGAAGTTGGACGCGCGGCGATCGTGGTGCGTGAGGGGCACGAGCTGAC
>JAJUIX010000125.1 GCA_029267455.1 Enteractinococcus sp.
AACACGTCAGGAAATTGCGTAAGGTCTAGGTCTTGGGCATTTTCGGCCAGCAGTTTAGACGGGTCAAAGTCCAACAGTTCTGGGTTGCGGTGTCGTGCTTTACGCCACCACGCGTCAAAATGCCGTTGTGACACCGCGTTTTCTGGGACCCGCGCGTCGTAGAACTCATACAGAATGTCCTCTGAGACCAGCAGATCACGACGACGTAGTCGCGTTTCGAGTTCTTCCACCTCGGCCATGCGCTCGCGGTTACGTTTAAAGAAGTGGTGCCGTGTTGTCCATTCACCTTCGACCAGGGCATGTCGAATAAACAATTCTCGTGCTACAGCACGATCGACGTTGTAATACCTGACGGGCCGATCGGCCACGACCGTGACACCGTAGACGGTGACGCTTTGCCGGGCCATCGCCGTACCCTGACGCTTGGACCAATATGGTTCCGACGTGTTGACTTTAGCAATCGAACCGGCGGCCTCTTCGATCCACTCGGGCTCAACCGCGGCCACCTGCCGGGCCCAGAGTCGAGAGGTCTCCACCAACTCAGCAGCCATGACAAAATCGTGTCGCTTCTTGAACAGACCGGACCCGGGAAAGATTGCAAACCGGGTACCGCGGGCACCCTGATAGTTCTTGCGGCGCTCATCCCAGGACCCGATATGTGACAGCAATCCGGTCAATAAGGCCTTATGGATACCTTCATGGTTTGTGACGGCGTCAATGGTTTTCGGTCCGGTCTGGATCCCCACTTCACGGGCGATCTGTCGCAATTGACGCACCAAGTCCTGCCATTCGCGCACGCGCAAATAGTTGATGAATTCTTTGCGGCAGAGTTTCCGAAACTGGTTCCCGGACAGCTCGCGCTGTTGCTCGTGCAAGTAGTTCCAGAGATTCAGTAGGGCTGAGAAGTCTGACTTGTCATCAGTGAAGCGCTGGTGCAGTTCATCTGCTGCAGCACGGTGTTCTTCGGGACGTTCCCGTGGATCCTGAATGGTCAACCCGGCGGTGAGCACGAGCACCTCGGGCACCACCTGGTGTTTTTCTGAGGCCAGAATCATGCGCGCTAACCGTGGTGCAACTGGAATACGTGCCAGGCGACGGCCTAACGGCGTGATGGTGCCGGCTTTGAACGTTCGAGTGACCCACCGTCCCTTCCGTCCGCGTACCTTGACAGGGTTGCCGGTATTTAAGGCCCCCAGTTCAGTCAGGAGTGTCACGCCGTCGGTGATCTGTTTATGTTCCGGGGGCTGAAGGAACGGGAAATCTTCGAGCTCGTCGGCCGTGGAGATGATGTTGATCGAGGCCATATGCAAGATGACCGAGGCCAACGAGGTACGGAGGATTTCTGGATCGGTAAATTCTGGTCGGGCGTTGAAATCTTCTTCGGAATATAACCGGATTGCAATACCGGGGCTGGTACGCCCCGCACGACCGGAGCGCTGTTTGGCGGAGGCCTGTGAAATTCGTTCGATCGGGAGTCGCTGCACCTTGGTGCGCTGCGAATATCGTGAAATCCTCGCCGTGCCGGTATCGATCACGTACTTGATCCCGGGCACGGTCAGGGAGGTTTCAGCCACGTTGGTCGCCAACACAATCCGACGGTTCTTACCGGGCCGGAAGACGCGCTGCTGGTCTTGTAACGATAAGCGCCCAAATAACGGCAGAATTTCGGCGTTCGACAACCGTGGGTTACGAGCTACACGCGGTCCCAAGACTTCGGCGGCATCACGGATTTCGCGCTCGCCGGGAAAGAAAATCAGTATGTCACCGGGTGGTTCGTGGCTCAATTCCTCAACAGCGTCCGCGACCGCATCGAGCGGATCGCGGGCGTCTTCCATGTCATCGGCGTCGTCGTCGGGATCATCGGGGAGTGCTTCTTGTTGCAGTGGACGGTAGCGGATCTCAACCGGGTAGGTGCGTCCAGAAACTTCAATGATGGGTGCGGGCTCACCATTGGCATCCGTGAAGTGTTCGGCAAAGGATTCGGGATCGATGGTGGCCGAGGTGATGATGACCTTGAGGTCGGCCCGTTTGGCGAGCAGTTTCTTCAGATAGCCCAGCAAGAAGTCGATGTTCAGGCTGCGTTCATGGGCTTCATCAATGATGATGACCGAATAATTCGACAGGTTCGGATCGTGTTGGATCTCGGCCAACAAGATGCCGTCGGTCATGACCTTGAGTTTGGTGTCTTGTGATACTTCCGAAGTGAATCGCACCTGGTAGCCCACTGTCGAACCAATGTCGTCGCCGAGTTCTTCGGCGACACGTTCGGCCACGGAGCGGGCAGCGATACGTCGGGGCTGGGTGTGGCCGATCATGCCGTGTTCTGCCAGACCAAGAGCGAGACACATTTTCGGTAGCTGGGTTGTTTTACCCGAACCAGTTTCACCGGCCACGATGACCACCTGGTTGGCGGCAATCTGCTCCATGATCTGTTCGCGGTGCTGGGAGACCGGCAGATCTTCGGGAAAGGTGATGGTAGACAACTCAAGCGAGGAAGTGTTGGACATGATGCCCAAAATTCTACGGTAGTCCGTCCCGTCGCGCGCACTAGAGACGCGCAGGGCCAAAATGCACTGCGAAGTGTGCCATCTCTGGGCATTGGGCCAGGGCCCAGTGGCTTGCCGACATCGCTCAAAGGTCCACCGCCCGGAAGATACCTGCTTCCGGGCGGTGGTCAGAGATCAGGCATCCTTTGGATTAGCGGGGCGTATTGATGGTGAGGAGTTGTTTGTTGACAAACTCATCCATGCCCAGCGGGCCGAGTTCCCGGCCGAAACCGGAGCGTTTCACCCCACCGAAGGGTAGGTCTTCGCCCCCGACGTTGAACGCATTAATGTGCACCATACCGACGTCGAGTTGATCGGCCACGGCTTGGGCGCGCTGTTCGTCCGTAGAAAAGACGGAACCACCCAGCCCGTAGGACGATGAGTTTGCCAGCTCAATGGCTTCATCTTCGGTCTGGACACGGTAGATGGTGACGACGGGGCCAAAGAGTTCTTCCGAATACGCCCTGGAGGTTTCCGGGACATCGGTGAGCACCGTCGGCGCCACGTAGTATCCGGGCAGTTCTGGACGGTGACCGCCAACATGAACGGTGGCCCCCGCCTTGCGGGCGTCTTCGATCTGTTCCATGAGGCCTTCGGCGGCAGCCTGTGATGACAGGGGAGCATACTCGTTGCGATTTGCCTGGGCCGGATCGCCGGGAGTCAGCTGTTCCGCCAATTTTGTCAGTTCGGCAACGAACTCGTCGTAGATGTTGTCCATGACGATGATGCGTTTATTCGACGTGCAGGCTTGCCCCGAGTTAGACAAACGTGAGAACAGGGCGCGACGGGCCGAGCGGGCGATATCGTCGGAGTCGAGCACAATGTATGGGTCCGAACCGCCGAGTTCGAGGACGGCTTTCTTGAGGTGGCGACCAGCCTGTTCGGCCACGGCAGCCCCTGCACGCTCCGAACCGGTCAGGGATACGCCCTGGATCCGTGGATCGGCAATCATAGTGGAAACCTGCTCGTGGGTCGCAAAAACATTGACATAAGCACCCTCGGGCACGCCAGCCTGTCGCATGAGCTCTTGAATCTTCAGGGCGGTACCGGCACAGATTTCCGCGTGCTTCAAAATGACGGTATTACCCAGCATGAGGTTGGGCGCAGCAAACCGCACCACCTGATAGTAGGGGTAGTTCCACGGCATAATCCCCAAGATCGTGCCAATGGGACGACGACGCAGAATCGCGGTCTGGCCGTCAATATTTTTCAACTCCTGATCAGCGGCGAGCCGTTCGCCCTCGGTGGCGTAATACCGGATAATCCGTGCACAGTACTTGACCTCGCCGATGGCCTCGCGAGAATTTTTGCCCATCTCCAGGGTGGCCTGGGCGGCAAGTTCTTCCGCGTTTTCTTCGAATAGATCAGCAAGTTTGGACAGTATGCTGCCGCGTTCTGCCATCGCCAACGCAGACCAGGACGTATAAGCCTTGGCGGCATCAGCCATGGCCTGCTGGATATCGTCGTCGGTGGCGTAGGGGAATTCTTCAATCAATTCGCCGGTCGCAGGGTTCTGTGTCCGATACGTAGTGGTCATCGTTTTCCTTTAGTTACGGTCGGGGTCGCTCTTCAATCTAGACCACCGAAGATGAGAAATCACGGGTCATGAGCCGGTTATGGCATGCGAATTCGGCAGCTGGATCATACTCAAATGGCATGACCGGTCTTGGAGGCGGACATGCAAAAGCCCAGCGCCCTGTGACGCTGGGCTTGAACACGGCCTAGAGGCCCGGTGGGATATAGTGCTCCAGTCCGTCTTGACGCAGTCGGTTCTTGAGGTCTTCTACCAACTGGGTGTAGTTATCCATGATGCGAGCACGATCCTGGAGTTCGGAGGCCAAATCCATGGAGGTCGCCCGGCGCAATTCTTTGCGCGTCATGGTCAATGAGGTGGGTTTGCCTCCGGGCGTGTAGACCATTGAGGCAAGCGCTTCGAGTGTGCGTTCACGATTTTTCATCGTGGTGCCTTCCATTTCCCAACGAAAGAGGGTCCGTTCGGAAATGCCAATTTTCTGGGCCAAATCGGTCCGTGGAAGATTTGAAGCTTCACGGCGCCGCATAATGTCTAATCCAACTGACAACTCATCGTTCGGGTTCAGGTGCTCCTGGCCTTCACGAGGGTGCGTTTTCCTTCGCATGTATCTCGCCATCCCAAAAAATTATTCTGCATCGGTTGATTTTTCAAGTATGCAGCAGCTTTTTATCCTTCCACAGTATTTGACGTCAAGACAAACACGCTTGTCAATGTCATATTTCGACAAAATCATCCCGGTGAGCAGTCATCGCAGGAATGTAGTCATACGG
>JAJUIX010000066.1 GCA_029267455.1 Enteractinococcus sp.
CACAAATACGACCATGTAGGGTTCCCATGGACTGCCACGATAATAGCGTCGACATCAGCGGCTGCTATGCCCAGCTCTGCAAGAACCGGGGCATTATCCAACACGTGGAACTGCCGTGTGCCATCGATGGTGTTGACATCGACGAGCCGTGACCATCGAGGGTCCCACCCCGGCAGACGTTCACGCTCGACAACGGACTGTGGAAGGTATGCCGGTTGGGGGGAGATCATATGGAGGTGGTCACCACTCTATTTCTAGCATTGCAACGTTGAGACCGGACCCGACCCCCATGGTCAGGACACGGTCGCCTACTTTGAGAGAGTCGAGTTCGCGTGCCAAGGTAATCGGCAAGGCTGCTGGTCCAATATTACCCAGCTCTGGGAACGTGGTGGGTATTTTTTGGCGGTTGATTCCGGCAGATTCGATGATTGCGTCCGTATGCATTTGTGAGACCTGGTGCGTGATGTAGCGGTCCATGCTGCTCCAGTTCCAGTCAGCTGGGGTCTCGTTCCATGCATCCATGACAAGTTCTAGACCGTTTTCTAATAACGCACTGGAATCGGTGTACATGCCGTCGTGTCCACCTTGACACAGACCATTGTGCTGGGTCCCAGCACGTGTGACACCGCGGAGAATGCGATGTCCTTCGGGGTGTCGGTCGGCTGGTCCTAAGACTGCTGCGGCGGCACCAGATCCCAGGGTCAGCGAAGCAAATTGCTGCATGAAGTTATCTCGGGTGGTGCGTTCGGACAGCAGGTTCTCGACCGTTGCTTCCTGCACGTTTTTTGCATCCTCGCCGGCAACAACGACAGCGTAATCAATCTGGCCGGCATCAATGAGGGTGGCAGCTAGGTCCATCCCGTTGACGAATCCGAGACATGCGTTTGTGATATCAAAGTTTGTTGCCGAGGGGGCTAGCCCCATGCTGTCATGGATTTGCACGGACACAGCCGGTTCCAACTGTGTCCGGGTTACTGAGGTATTGATCAATAGGCCCACGGCATCAGGAGCAATCCCAGCTTCTGCAAGTGCTTTGACCCCAGCCTGGGCTGCACCGGCAACATAGTCTTCTGGGCCTTCCCACATTCGGCGGGCTTTGACTCCAGCGACGCGTTGGAGGAGACGTTTTGGCAATCGCAGACGCTTCAGTACGGCTGCTAGCCGATCGTCGATCATGTCGGAGGTGACTTCCACCGGAGCGGTCACTTCTACCACAGAAAGTAATGCCGCGTTGTGGTGAATTGAAACCGCATTAGAACTCACGTTGGACTGTCCATTCTGTTTATTTCCATTCAATATTGGTGCGAGAAAACAGTACCCGGACACCAATGGATTGACTTGTCATAACTTCTCAGCTTAGCGCGCTTTAATCATCCACGCGATTCATGCACCACGTCATCACCTTGCAGCATAGTTTCGCCGGCAGGGGAGTTTGTGGTGTGCGTCATATCAAACTGACCGCGGCTGGCACAGTCACAAGCAGCACAGCCAGTATTATGACCAGGCTAACTCTACATGAACCTAAAGATTTATCGGGGTTTAGTAGCCTTTTAATCCGCCGAGAGTTCACATCGGCGTCAGGTGCTTCGTCGTTTGAATTCGTTGATTGCGCCGGGGAGTCGGTGGCTTCAACGGTGTGAGCCAGGGCCGTCATCAGATCATCGCGCTTATGAGTGCGTAGCGCGTATTCGTCGGCCATGATTTCGGTCAGTTCGGTGACCTCGGTGACTGCAACACCGGTGGCCGGGAACCACGGCGCTGCCTTGTGCCAAGCCTGAAATGCCAGTCGCAGTAAATCATGCCGCTGTATTAGATGGGCTGATTCGTGGGCGAGCACAGCAGAAAGCTGCGGTGTCGTCAGTTCGTTCAGCAAGCCTCGAGACACGATGGTCAGTGGTTGATTGATCGCTGGTAGACAATACGCCAGTGGATGTTCCACCGGCAGTACCCGGGTCTTTCCCGTACCGGATGCACCATCGACAAGGCCGTGCTGGTCCTCTTGTAGGGTCGCCGAGAGAATTTCTACGAATTCACGGTGCTTTTTCCGCTGACGGAACGTGCGATAGGCGGTGTGGAGCAGGACGAGTGCCAGATGAGCGAACAGGAGCAGGCCTAACGTGATTGCCGCCAGCCCTAGGGGATGCCAGCGTTCATCCTCTACGACAGCCTCGGGCCCTTGTGTTTGGAAGACGCTCCACAATTCGGTGAGGGCGCTGATGATGCCGGGACCGAATGGTTGCAGCCCCCAGGTCAGCGGGGCCGTGACAAGGGCCAGGCCACCGCTGATTCCCAATGCTTGCCATAGGATCAGCGCTGCTCCGGGCGCGCGAGACGGCCACTGCGCTTGTTTGAGCCACAGCGGCACTGGCCATGCCAGCAAGATGGCCAACAGTGCAAGCAGGTACGGGGTCAGAGCGGGCCTTCAGCGCTTATAGCTACTTGTCGCGAGAACTCAGTAGGTGCCGGACAGCTTGGGCATCTGAGGGGTCGATGCCGCCGATAAAGCGTGCCAGCACCGCATGTTTGTCCACAGCGGAGCCAAGCACGTCATTGAGGAGTTGGACCGTATGGTCTTCTCGGCTTGTTGCCGCTGAGAATTCATGTGGCCGACGTGCGTCATCTTTGACTACGAAGCCCTTCTTGTGGAGGCGCCCAAGCACCGTTAGCACCGTGGTGATGGCTGGCGTATTCTCCTGGCGTTCCGCCAGAGTGTCGCGCACCTGGTTAGCCGTTTGCGGCTCGGTTGCATCCCAAAGTAAATCCATGATGGCTTGTTCGAGTTCGCCCAATGACATCCCTTCTTCTGGTGAGTACTCCTGTATGCGGTGTGAGTGATCATGCTCGCGAACAGCTTTTTTACTACTTCTTGATTTCATATTGTATCCTGACCGCGAACTTGATTTCTACGTCACGTAGATGGATTTCTACATTGCGTAGAAATATGCGTATCATGGTGGGTGAAGACTTCAGTACAGCCGCGAGGTCGGCTCTGAATCGTTGAGTCACAGTGTGATTTAGCTCAGTTTTCTATCTATGTTTCGAGCATCGACGCTTTGTTCGTCGGTGGAGGAAGGGACCATCATGGATCCTCTTGAAGTGGCCAGGTGGCAGTTTGGGATTACCACTGTTTACCACTTTCTGATGGTGCCGTTGACCATTGGGTTGGGCATCGTACTGGTTGTCATGCAAACCGCGTGGCATCGGACAGGTAAAGAGCAATACCTGCGCATGACCAAATTCTGGGGCAAGATCTTCATGATTAACTTCATCATGGGTGTTGCCACCGGCCTGGTGCAGGAATTCCAATTCGGCATGGCTTGGAGCGAGTACTCCCGCTTTGTCGGGGACGTCTTCGGTGCCCCGTTGGCCATGGAAGCGCTGATCGCATTTTTCCTGGAATCGGTATTTATCGGTATCTGGGTCTTTGGCTGGGGGCGTGTGCGTCCACGCATCCACCTAGCAGCCCTGTGGTTAGCTGTTTTAGGCTCCGTCGTCTCGGCTTACTTCATCCTGGCAGCCAATGCGTTTATGCAACATCCTGTTGGAGTGGAATCCGTCGACGGTCGAGCCCAGATGGTCGATTTCTGGGCTGTCATGACCAATCCCACCTTGCTCGTCCACTTCCCGCACACAATCTTTGGTGCGCTGGCGGTGGCCGGTTCGATGCTGTTAGGCGTTGCCTGGTACCACCTGTGGAAACGGCGCAAAGACGGTATCGATACCGTTGATGACAACGGGTACGTCGTCGTTGGCTCCACAGGGTCAAAAGCACGCGATGAGACCGACTATAAGGGCTGGCGTTCGTCGTTCCGCTGGGGCGGTTGGATTGCCATTGTGGCGTTTCTGGGTACCGCTTTTACGGGGCACGCACAAGCACAGATGATGATTGAACAGCAGCCGCTGAAAATGGCCTCCGCAGAAGCAGCGTGTCACGACGGTACTGGTTTCTCGGTGCTGTCGGTAGCCAGTCGAGACGGGGATGGAGCAACCACCTGTGATGATGTGGTCGGTGTCTTTGAAATCCCAGGCCTGTTATCCTTCTTGGCTCATAACGATTTCGAGACCCCGGTAGAGGGCGTCAATTCGCTGATTCCCCAATACGAAGAAGCTTTCGGCACCCACCTTCCAGATGATCCGCGCTATGGCGAACGCGCTGGCTCCGAAATTGAATACCTGCCGGTGATGGAAGTGACCTACTGGGGCTTCCGGTTAATGATCACCTTCGGTGGTGTAGCTGCTCTGGCAGCCGCCATCGGCTTGTGGATTGGTCGCAAAGGGACCGTGCCGTATGACAAGACGCTGATGAATTTAGCGTGGCTGTCCATCTTGGCGCCGTTTGCGGCGAATTCGACCGGCTGGATTTTCACCGAGATGGGACGCCAACCATTTACGGTGGCTCCCAATTTGGATCTCACGGGGGTGGATCAAGTCTGGCAATTCACTGCCGCAGCGGTTTCTCCGGGAGTCAGCGGTGAAGAGATTCTGTTTTCTCTGATTGCGCTGACGCTGATTTACGCGCTGTTGCTCGTGGTCGAAATCGTGTTGTTAGTTCGATACATCAAAGGTGGACACCCCGCCGGCATGCACGAACTGTTGGCTGACGAACACGATGATGACGAGCAGGATAAACCATCGTCTGACGTGTTGTCCTTCGCATACTGATGCGAGCCACAACAACAGAAAGGTAAAAATATCACCATGGAATTTCTTCCAACGTTGTGGTTCATCCTCATTGCTGTGCTGTGGATCGGCTATCTAGTCCTCGATGGCTTCGATCTCGGGGTCGGCATGTTGATGAAAGGCTGGGCTCGAAATGAATCGCAGCGCCGTGTACTGCTGAACTCCATCGGTCCCGTCTGGGACGGCAACGAAGTTTGGCTCATCACCGCGGCAGGGGCGACCTTTGCGGCGTTTCCGCACTGGTACGCTTCGATGTTTGCTGGGCTCTACCTCCCCCTGACTCTTGCACTCCTTGCTTTGATTCTGCGCGGTGTCTCTATCGAATACCGCGGCAAGTCGCACAGCCAAAGAGCTCGGACCTGCTGGGACTGGTGTATGGCCGGCGGGTCATTTGCCGCCGCATTTTCCATCGGGGTTATGTTGGCACTGACCTCCACTGGGCTACCACTGGATGAACACGGTGACCGGGTCGGAGGCCCCTTGGCATGGTTCAACGGGTGGGCCGTATTAGGCGGCCTGGCCGTCGTGGGTGTTTCCCTGGCTATGGGATGGGCCTTCTTATCCCTAAAAACCCTCGGGGCGCCCCGGGAAGCTGGCAACCGCCACCTGCGGCGCTACCTACCCGTGTACCTGCTCCCGGCAGCACTGTGGGCCATTGGGGTGATCATCCGCTACCCGAAAGCAGCGTCGTTTGGCATGATCGTGCTGGCCGTTGCCGGCATGGTGATCTCCTGGGTGGCCTCCACCAAACGTAAGGAGGGCCTGACCTTTGCGGGCATGGTCATCTTTGTCGCGCTTGGCATCGGCGCCATTTTTACATCCATGTACCCCAACGTCTTGCCATCCACCATCGATGAAGCATTCAACTTGACGATCACGAGCGCCTCCTCCTCGGACTACACGCTTTCTATTATGGCCATTGTGACGGCGATTTTCCTGCCCTTGGTTCTGGCGTATAGCGCCTGGAGTTACTGGACCTTCCGACGCCGTGTGGGGGAACAGCACATCCCTGAATCAGCTGTGGTGACTCCGGTTTGATCCCAAAACTGCCGACCTCCAAAACAGGACGCCGAGCCCTCATCGGGCTCGGCGTCCTCGCCGCGGTTAAACTCATCGGATGGATCCTTATCGCCGTGTCTTTGGCACGTGGTATCAGTCACCTGGCCGCTTCGCTGCCTGCCTCCGATGCAGCGCAGTTACTGCAGCTACTGTTCAACTCCCCGCGAACCGCGCCGGGACTGATTGACTCTCTAGTTGACTACACGACCAGCACCGATTTCATCGTTACTTTGGCCCTCGGCTTCGGTGGGGCTGTATTGCGTGGACTGGCCCAGTGGGGCCAACAGGTGCTAGCCACTCGAGCAGCGCTGGGCGAAAAAGAACACCTGCGGGAACAACTTGTTCGGCATCGTTTAGCCGCAGCCGGAGCACATGCAGATCGGGCAGGGGAAGATACCGTCTTAGCCTCTAAGGGCCTTGATGGCCTGGATGACTATTACACGGATTTTCTACCGGCATTAGTATCGGCGTTGGTTATTCCCCTGGGATTGGGCATCTGGATTCTACTTCACGACTGGGTCAGCGCCGGTGTGCTGGTGTTAACGATCCCGCTGATCCCAATGTTTATGATCTTGATCGGCCGCTTCACTGAACACCGAGTGGATGAAGCCGCCGAGGGTCTCAATAAGCTGTCGCATCACCTTTTGGAGTTAGCCCGTGGGCTGCCCGTGCTCGTGGGGCTGCGAAGAGCCGGGATGCAGCGCAAGTCGCTCCAACAGGTCTCGAATGAATACCAGTCCACTACGATGAACACGCTCAAAGCAGCGTTCATGTCGGGCCTAGCACTCGAATTGATTTCCACCCTCTCGGTCGCAATTATTGCGGTCTTCATCGGCGTGCGCTTGGTTAATGGCTCGATGGACCTGTACGCGGGCATCATGGTGCTGACGTTGGCTGCCGAAGTGTACCTACCGTTTCGCGATATCGGCTCCGCCTACCACGCCTCAGAAGACGGCGTCGAAGCCCTCAAACGCGCCCGAGCACAAATCAACCAGCCGGTTTCGGCCACTTTGGCCAATACCCTGGACACAAGCGAGCACGAAAAAGAATGCGTGGAGCTCGAGCAGGTGACCATCGCCTATAAGGCCTTGCACCGAGTCGAGGCACAACCCTATACGGGCCCGGAGTATCTCACCCCCGAACAGTACGCTGAGGCGAAACGCACAGCTGACGAGACGCCTGAGACCGATCA
>JAJUIX010000025.1 GCA_029267455.1 Enteractinococcus sp.
CCACGCAAAGTCGTATTCCTCGATTTTCTCGACCCTGGCATCGAGTGATGCCATCGACAATATCTTCCGGTGGACCCGCGAAGAGTACACACTGCAGTACAAGACTCACGAGATCATCAAGCACTACGAAGGAGATGACCCTCAGAAGCGAAAGATTGCTTCGGTTATCCTCGAGTCTTTCCTATTCTACTCGGGCTTCTACTGGCCGATGTACCTGTCCTCACAGGCCCGCCTGACGAACACCGCTGACTTGATCCGGCTGATTATCCGTGATGAAGCGATTCACGGGTACTACATCGGTTATAAGTATCAGCGCAACATGGAAAACGAAACCCCAGAGCGTGAAGCAGAGCTCAAAGAGTTCGCCTTCGATATGCTCCAAGACCTCTACGACAATGAAGTGGCCTACACCCACGACATTTACGATGCATTAGGTCTATCCGAAGACGTCAAAAAGTTCCTGCACTACAACGCGAACAAGGCGCTTATGAACATGGGGTATGAACCCATGTTCCCGGATTCTGTCACCGATGTGAACCCAGCCATCCTGTCGGCGCTGAGCCCGAACTCGGATGAGAACCACGACTTCTTCTCTGGTTCCGGCTCGTCCTACGTCATCGGTGCAACTGAAGAAACCGAAGACAGCGACTGGGACTTCTAACGCCTGCTCGTAGAGGCTCTAAGCCAGTACTTGCTTACGTCCCGGGTTTGCGAATTTTCGCAAACCCGGGGCGTTTTCGTATCTTCCGTCAAGAAAAGCGCATTCCGGGGTCATCGCGGCGCTATAGGGAGTGCGGCAAGGAACACTAAACTGGGCGATATAATGCGGCGGCCCCGAGGGGTGCTGCCGACCACCGTGCGAGGATAGTGGACGCTACTAAAAAGCATCCCTCGTATTGACGACGCTGAATAGTGCGAGTGAGTCTCAATCGCGAATTGGCGTTGGGCAAGGAGAACCACTTTGACGGGACCGTTTGACTGCGAGATCCGCTCGTATCGCAGCTGTGATGCGAGTGCGACGCTTGCTGTGTTTCGGGATGCTGTGATGCTGACTGCATCAAAGGATTATACGCCAGAACAAATTGCGGCTTGGGCAGGCCAGGATAATAAAGACCTGGACACCTGGGATAAGGCCAGAAGGGCCCGCAGTAGTTTCGTGGCGTGTTTAAACGGCGAAATTATTGGTTTCACCGATGTGGATGGCGACGGCTATATCGAGATGCTATTCGTGGCTCCGAGGTACGGGCGGCAAGGCGTTGCAACCGCGATGCTCGATCATGTGGAGCGTATCGCCCGCAAGAGCGGAGCCCCAACCCTCAGTGCCAACGTGAGCATAACCGCGCTCCGGTTCTTCAAACACCGCGGATTCATAGTTCAGGCCGTGCAACATCCCACCGTGGGCGGGGTGCAGTTGACCAACCATCACATGACTAAAAATCTGCGTTGATAGACACGGCTACCCCCTACGTCATAGCCAGAACCTGACACACCAGGGCAAACGTGGCGATGTGTGGTTACTGCGTACTTGCACGAATGACGCGAAGGTCTGTGATCGGTCATTGAGTAGTGTCGCCTCGGTTGATTCGGGTTGAGTTCCTAGTACTCTTCCTAATCAAGCAACAGACTGGTGAAAGGCGGACACGACGGCTGCCAACTGGTGAGGGTGGGTTGCATAAGGAATGTGACCAGCCCCGTCGATGGCCTCAACCTGCGCGGAAGGCAGAAGCCGGGTGAGTTCCCCGATAAGGCGAGAAAATAGCGGTGGGCTCGTTGTTCCATGAGTGAGCAAAATAGGCACCGTGGTGGACGTCAGCGCAGTGGTGTCGATCGATAGACCGGTCGGATCGTGCAGCTCGTCCAGATACTTGGCGGCGTTAGCCGTTACCATCGTGTGAAACGACTCGGGCAGCCTATCCCAGGTGCCGGGGCCGAATGCCACGTTATCGAAGAAATATTTGGCAGCGTCCCGGTGATGCCCCGCCTCGATGAATTCAGCTACGGCGTCGAGCCGGTCTTCAGAAGTTGCTAATGCCTCCAAAATCGCCGGGTCGGAGGTGTCCTCGAGCAGGGTGAACAGCGGTGGCTCGTGAAGAACCGCGCTGGCGACCAGATCGGGACGTTGAGTCACCACGGTCAAGGTGACGGTGGCTCCGTACGAATTGCCGAGCAAATGCACCGGGAGGTCTCCGAGGTGTTCGATGAGTGCTGCCAGGTCGGTGGCGTCCTCGGTTCGACTGCCCGGCTCGTCGGTATCTGCGCTGCGTGAGTGACCCCGCCGATCCCAGGTCACGACCTCGTAGCGATCCGCTAGCAACTCGGCCAGTTGCGCCCAACTCGAGCCGTCAGTCCATGACCCGTGCGTCAGAAACAGTTTGGGGCCGGTGCCCATGATTTCATAATAGAGTTCGACTCCATTCAACGTAGCTGTCGACATGGTCGCCCCTCGTATCGGTTCTATTGAACGTTGTCACTTCCCAGCCTTCTATGCACCCGTTGGTGAATGTGTCCGACTTTTACGCCTGAACGAACGGCTGATCGAGGTCGCAGCATTTTGCCTCTACGAACTGTTATGCGTCCGCCAGTGCTCGCATGTTCGGAATTGCCAGGGGAAGGTGCGTTACGTATCGTTCGAGCGCGGCTCGCACCCGTGGATCGTCTCTTCTCTGGCCGACCCCCTCGTGTCAGGTTCAAACGGCTGTGCGAGATCCAGCGTTTCAGATCGGGCTCCTTTCTCCACTGCTCGGCCGCGAGCCATGTATAGATCAGCATCATGAGGATATCGGCCGGCTTACTCGGGGCAGGATTCGGCGGGGCAAGCCGGTTTCGTTCCTCGTCATCTTCCCTATTCGCTTCCAGAGAGGCAATCAGCGCTGCATTAAACGTGGGCGAGCCATGCCGGATCTGCTGCAGCGTGATCAAGTGATCAGAGAAGATTGGCACAGCGGGTGTGGCAGCAATGCCATAGGCAGAGCAGTCGATCAACAGCTCATCATCGGCTACCTCCAGCTCAGCCTCATCGAAGGCGAGACGGCTAGGTATCACAGCCCGTAGCCTCCCGTGCCGGATAACTCCGGTGATCTGTTGTAGGTCAGTGAACTCTGGACGGCTAAGCATAGTAATCCGGTACATGCTCGGTTCAGCTTCTGGGTCAAGACGCATGAACCGCCCCATACTCTCTAACCGGTGGAATAGGTCCGTGACGTCATTCGCTTGAGCACCCGCCTCAGCTTCGTCGGCGGCTCCTTCCATCAGGGCACCGACTTGATCGAGCGGTTGGAACTGCCGACGGTCATTGAACCATGCCTCCCGTGGGCGGATCCAACGAATCCGGTCGGGGTCAACGCCGGCATCAAGTAGCCATAGGCAGGCATCCGCCGATGTCTTACCGCCACCAATTACCACGTACCGACGATAGTCGTCGAAGCGTGCTGGCAGTTCTCCGATAGGAATGAATGCTGCAGTCGGATCCACAGCGAAAGAGGGAGTATGGGTAGCGGGCACCGCCGATTGCTGATAGCGTGCGTCGACCACTCTTTGATGCACCGGGATTTCCCGGATGTTGCCGGTTTCAAGATCGCGCACTTGCGCAACGCCAGCACCACCTCCCAAATGGTCGTGGCGTGGCAGAAAAGTCACCCTTCCCGAAGGTAGAAAGCGCTCCAGAAGGACTTGGTGAAAGTACGCCTGGATTTCGGCGCCGGTCGCTTGTTCATAAAATCCGGCATTTCTTCCAGATTCTTGGATACGATCCTCGCCGAGCGGTATTGAGTTGAAGCCATAGTAGGCGGACGGCGTATGCAGGCGCACGAACGGGTATGTATCACACCAATGACCGCCAACATCTGCACGCCGGTCAATAAGGATGATATTTGCATCCGATTCGGTCAACAGCGAGTCCGTGAAAGCTAGTCCGCTCGCTCCCGCCCCGACGACGAGATAATCTGTAGCTCGTTCCATGACGTCATCCGATCGTAGTATTCCATTTTCCCACCAGGCTTTCCCGCTTGCAAGACAATCGAGTTGGTCTATAAGGGGATTGTCCGTAAAGATAGCAATACGGTAGTATTGCGTATACAATACGAACGTATTGTGTCGTTGCGGCACCTTCGAGCGCAGTATCGTGCCTGCAGTCTTCAGAAATAAGGAGGGTGCAATGCTTCGTGTTGTGGAAATCATCGGCCTTCTGGCACCCATTGGCGGTGCAGTCTTGTTGTTTTTATATCGCAAGCGCTCACGAATTGCTTACGCATGGGGGATTATCGCGTGTCTCCTAGGTGTTGCGGCATCAGGCATTGGACTCTTCGGTCTGCGGCTAAGCATCCTTGGTGCTATCGAAACAGATGCCGGAGTAACCGGAGTAGTCCAGCGCATGGATTCCTGGACCCTGCTGCGCTTTGCACTCTTAGTCCTGGCAACTGGCCTGCTTGTCATTGCTGCTTCAGTCGATCGTTACAAGACTCGACCGGTTCGTTGGATGCTGAGCGGCATAGCCTTGACGATATTAGGAGTCGGTGTGCAGTTCGTCGTAGTAGATCTAGGAAGTCAGCACCAACGACTCACCGCTATAGTGGGGGTCGCTCTTGAAATCGCACAGGCTGCTCTGCTTGGCCTTGGGTTCCTGGTGCTATGCATCGCAGCCGTTGCATATCGTGAAGGCCGTGACGGACGCCAAGAACCAACACGCCTTGCAGCGCGCATCGGTTCGACCATGTGGCGGCTTTATACCGATTCACGCAGGAGGACTGGCAGATGAGTCACGATGCAAAAGAAAAAATCGTCACAGCGATGATCGAGCTGATTTCGGAACAAGGTTTTGAGGGACTCAGCGTCCGGGGTGTCGCTTCGCGTGCAAGCGTATCCATCGGAGCCGTTCAGCATCATTTTCCAACGAAGGTTAGGATGCTTGAGGCGGCTATGACAGCTGTGGCTTCCCGTGCCGCCCAGCGCTTTGGGGAACTGGAAACTATCGAGGACCCCCTTACACGACTTCAAGCGCTCATCGACCTGCTGATTCCGCAGGACACCGCAGACCCCATCGCTCGTGTTTGGCTCAACTTCGCGGTCCGCAGCACCGTGGATACCAATCTTCGAAACACTTACGTCAAGCTATGGGCCAGTATGCGGAATCAATTACGTCTGCTTTTGGCGGCCGCAGGTGGCCACAAGTACACGGACGAGACGGCACTTGAACTCTTAGCACTGCTGGATGGGCTCACGCTAAGCGTGCTTGCCGAGCACCAAGACCCGGATAGAGTCCGGCGAATAGCGAATGCTCGTGTAGAGGAGCTGCTTCGACACGACAGCTGAGTACTTGATTGCGATGCCGCAGGGATTGGTCCAGGATTGAGTCACGCAGACGAAACATCGTGGTGCTATATCTCACAAGCATGGTGATGATCTGGCAAGATGGGCTCATGACCTCATCACAGGAATCAACTGAAGTAGAAGATACCGCGTATTTTCGTCGGATCAAACCCATTGAGATGTCCGAGGACGTTCGAACCTCATATTTCGTCTCCACCCTGCATGCTCAGGGTGCTTGGCAGGACGATGAATTGCACATGGCCCCAGTTTCGGGTTTAGTTGCTGCGGAGCTCGAGGCCTATCAGCCCCGCGATGATTTCATCACCACACGCATTAGTTTCGATATTCTCGGCAAACTGCACGCCGGAGAAGTCAAAGTTGTCACTGAAACCGTGCGCCCGGGACGCACTATTGAACTGATCCAGTCTACCGTCTATGCGCAAGGGCGAGCAGTACTGGTCGGTCGGACGTGGAAAGTTATCGCTTCCGATACGTCTCGGATTGCCGAATTGACCGACCCACAATTGCCGCCACTTGAAGAAGCTGAACCCTGGAACGGTATGTCTCAGCGTTGGCCAGGTGGTTTCATCCGTTCCATCCGGGCACGCAAATTTCCGGATCATGCACCGGGTCACGGCAGAGTATGGATCACCACTGATATCGATGTGATCGAAGGCGAACCAACCTCGCCGTTTGCCAAACTCATCGGTCTCACCGATACTGCTAATGGACTGGCACCCCTTGCCGAACCGTCTACTGAGAACGTGTTTTTTGCCAATGTGGATTTAACAATCCACTTTCTGCGCGAACCGGTCGGGGAGTGGTTGGGCTTAGCTATTGCCGCTAATATTGGCAAAACCGGGGGCGGAATCACCTCAGCGGTGCTGTATGACACCGACGGTCTGCTCGGTCGAAGTGAGCAAGCACAAACGGTACGCCTCAGCGACTAACAGCTGCCTCATGAAGGAAAGACGTCGGGCTCCGCACATATGTGAGAAGCTGTGGGGCCCGAAATCCATTCCCACCGACTCTAACGTCTTCTATGGGATTTCAGACTCCAGCATCCTCTCGCGCCGTTCGGGCTAACCGTTTTATGAGCTCGTTCGGGACGGGTTTACGCGCCGAAGAGGTGATGACTTTCTTGATCCCTTTGAGACCAGCCGCTGCGATTTCATCAGCGTCCTCCATTCGGCTTTCTTCGGTTTCTTTTTCTCTTGTCGCCAATCAATGCACGCGATGAAGTGGTGCTTCGTGAGAGTCAGTGCAGTTGAGTTCGCCGAAAGATCCTAGAACCCAGCGCTACATGGCTCATCTATCGCCGCAGATGCGTCGGGCTCCACAACTCTTGAAAAGGTTCGTGGAGCCCGAGACAGCGAAGGTGGCGGTTTAGTAGCCGCGTTTGATCCATTCATCCAGGTGCGGTTTTTCTTCTCCGATCACCGTGGAGTCGCCATGGCCAGTGAGCACTTTAGTGTGCTCTGGCAGGGTGAAGATCTTGTTCTTGATGGACTCGATAATGGTATCGAAGTCCGAGTAGGATCGTCCGGTTGCGCCGGGGCCACCGTTGAATAGGGTGTCTCCGGAGAACAGGACACCACCTTCTAGCTCGGGTGCGTGAAAGACCACGCAACCGGGGGAGTGGCCCGGCGTATGGATAGCGGTCAAGGTAACACCGGCGATTTCAAACGTATCGCCGTCGTTAATATAACCGTCTGGCTGGTCGTTGGGATGGGTCGCGTCCCACAGCATCTGATCGTCTTTGTGGATCAGGACCGGGGCATCGACCATTTCGCGCAGTTTAATGACCTCTGAGATGTGGTCGTCGTGGCCGTGGGTAAGCAGGATCGCTGATACGGCGCGCCCACCGATGGCTTCACGGACTTTGTCGACCTCGTGTGCAGGATCAATAACAATAACGTTTTGGTCGTCGCCGACGATGTAGACGTTATTGTCGACGTCCCAGGTCCCGCCATCAAGCGAGAATGTTCCTGAGGTCACAATGTTTTCAATCTTTGCCATATACATCTCCTCACTGAACGCAACACAGGGCCAGCGTTCGGTTGTCGAAGGTTTCTGTGGGGTCTCTCGTGCATTCAACTACAGTGCACGCATCCGTACTCACCATAGCTGAACCGCCTAATCATGCGGAAGAATCTCCCATTGTGACCTTTTCATGCCGGTGCGCTGCCGACAATATTTCACCGACCCTCATCGCCATATCAATCAGGATCATACGATTCAGTCCCGAAGCGTCTCAACACCGGGACCTTCCAGGTCATGCAGAGCAGCTTGTCGCCCTGTGATGGCCATAGTGAGTGCCTCCATTGTGCCATTGATCGCAGCACCGTTTCCGTGCTGCCAATCAGCGTCAGTAGCCACCAGGCGCAGCCCATCGAGGCGCCCTGCGGGCAGCAGCGCAGGAGCCACACGATCGCCAGTCAGGTACCTCAATAGCGTCAACCAATCTTCCTGACGCGCATCGGCCTCAAGATTGAGTGGACGGGCGATATCTCGCAGATGAATACAGGTCTCGGCGAAGGGACCGATAGGCCCTACCCGGGGCGGGTCGAGACGGTCGAGTGCGTGTTGACGCAGCAGGGAGATCAAGTCGGTGGGGGCGCGGTTGGCGAGCGTGCGAGCAAAGTGATCCGCCGTGGCTGCAGTGTTGCCGCGGTACCGTATGGAGGTCAGAAAGAACCGTCCAAAACTGATCAGCATGGGCTGCACGAAATGACCAGCCATGTGGCGTACAGTCCAACCTTTGCACAATGTCTCAGCAGTCCATTGCCCGGGAGGAAGACTTTCAAGAAAATCAGCAATTTCCAAACGGTTACGAGTGGTGCGGGCATAGAGGTCGTCGTTCATAGAGCCCTCGTTTCAGGTGCCTGGGATTTTAGCTGCGATGTCCTGGTTGAGCGCGGCCAGCACTTTGGAGGCGGTGACGAGTTCGTCGTCGTTGCAGCTGCTGGCGAGCGAGGCTAACGTCTCCAACTCGCGGGCATGAACTTGTTCGAAAACTTCCCGCCCTTCCGGGGTAAGTTCGACCAATACAGAACGTCGGTGCTTTGGGTTGGTTCGGGTTTGAACGTGGCCGAGGTTGATCAGCTCATCGACGTGGCGCTGCACGTTCTGACGGGCTAAAGATAATTCGGTGGCGATCTGGGGGACCGTGACCGGTTCCAGGTTGAATAGTACTGAGACCACCGCGCGGGATCCCACGGTCCACCCGTGTTCGCGAATCTGTGCCTCAACAACTCTCGCGGAATTTAACACGATGGGTCTCACGAATTCCAGGATTTCGTACATAGCGGCGCCACGATCAATCATGACATCAATGATGTCATCTTTGTGGGACGATGGGAAGAGGTTGGCGAACATCCAATGCACACAGGCATAAAAATGGTGCAGTAGCGTCGATCCAAAGATCGGCGCGACTGCACCACGATGGAGCAGAGTGCTTATATCTCCACAACTGAGCGCAGGACCTTGCCCGCGTTCATTTTCTCGAAGGCTTCGTTAATATCGTGCAGCGAGATCCGTTCGGTCACGAACGCGTCCAGATCCAGTCGACCCAGCTGGTACTGGTCTACCAGCATTGGGAAGTCACGCGATGGCAGGGTATCGCCGTACCACGAGGACTTCAGGGATCCGCCACGGCTGAAGACGTCCGCAAGCGGCAGCTCCAGGGTCATATCTGGGTGCGGCACGCCGACCAGTACGACGCGCCCGGCCAGGTCACGTGCGTAGAAGGCTTGCTTATAGGTTTCTGGGTGCCCTACGGCTTCGACCACTAGGTCGGCACCGAATCCATCCGTGAGTTCCCGAATGGTCTCAACGGCATCAACCTGCTTGGAGTTTACCGTGTGAGTGGCCCCCAGGGACTTGGCCTGCTCGAGTTTGGCCTCGTCAATATCGACGGCAATGATCTTGGTGGCCCCGGCGAGTTTACCGCCCTGAATGGCAGCCATGCCCACGCCACCGCAGCCGATGACGGCCAGCGATTCGCCACGCTTGAGTTCACCGGTGTTGATGGCGGCACCAATACCGGCCATGACACCACAACCCAATAGGCCGACGGCCGCATCCTGGTCATCTTCCAGTTCGGCATCAATCTTGGTGCACTGTCCAGCGGCGACCAACGTCTTCTCGGCAAAGGAACCGATGCCCAGCGCAGCTTCCAGTTCGGTACCGTCTTCCAGGGTCATCTTCTGTTCGGCGTTATGGGTGTTGAAGCAGTACTTCAGGTCGCCCTTCTTGCATGCCCGGCATTCACCACAGACCGCACGCCAGTTCAAAATGACCTTGTCACCGACCTCGACGTTGGTGACACCCTCGCCAACCTCGGAGACGACGGCGGTGGATTCATGGCCCAGCAGGTATGGGTAGTTATCGCCCACGCCACCTTCGACATACAGGTAGTCGGTATGGCACACACCGCAGGTTGAGACATCCACGACGACCTCACCGGGGCCGGGTTTTGGCACGATGATCGTTTCGATCGTTACCGGAGCATCCTTGGCTCGCACCACGGCGGCCTGGACTTTATACGACATCTATTCTCCTTCATGCTCACAAATGAGCCCCACGAACAGGGGCGGTCACACACTATCTGACCATATCGAAATTGAAATGGACCATATTTGACGTGACGCTGATATATACGTCACCGCGGCGTTTTGGGCTGAGTGTCTCGCCCTGGGGGCGCCGTGCCTGGCATACTAGAGATATGTGTGGACGGTATGTGATGGCCAGAGCAATCGGTGACCTGATGGCGGTCACCGGAGCCGATAAGGTCAACTTCGAAGACTTACGCCCCGACTATAACGTAGCCCCCACCAAAGACGTGCCGGTGCTTGTGGAGCACTACCAGGATCCGAAAGATCCGACGACCCCCTGGCAACGGCATTTATATATGGCACGGTGGGGGCTGGTGCCCATCTGGGCGAAAGACCTTTCCTTCGGCCAGCGGACTTTTAA
>JAJUIX010000174.1 GCA_029267455.1 Enteractinococcus sp.
AAGACGCCGACGTCGTCGTCGATGGTAAACATCTTGGAGTGCAATACATCCGGATCCGGATAGCGATAAATATGAATGCCCGCGCGCAACAGTTGCTCATAGTAAGACTGCTGCGCGTGTTGAACTGCGATCTGGTCGGCTCGACGCACGACCAGCACCTCAACGCGCACGCCGCGCTGAGCTGCGGTCGTGAGAGCATAGAGCATCGAATCGTCGGGTACCAGGTACGGGGTCACGACCCGGATGGTGTGCTCAGCAGCATAAAAGAGGTGGTTGAATGCGCGCAGGTTATTTTCTTGGGAAAACCCCGGCCCCGAGGGGATGAGCTGGGCGGCAGGCCCTTCGTGGTCTTCAATTTCATCTTCGGTCACATCGCGCAGTTCCTGATGCAGCTGCAGGCCAGTTTCGGAAAACCAGTCGGTTGCGAAGACAACATCCAGCGAGGCGACGGTCGGGCCCTCAATGCGGGCCATCATATCCACCCAGTGCCGGTTCAACCGGTGCGCCGAAGAGCGCTTATAGCCGGGTTCAATGAGGTTAATCGAGCCGGTATACCCGATGAGCCCATCGACGACGACCATCTTGCGGTGGTTGCGTAAATCTGGGCGCTGATACTGCCCCCGCCAGGGACGGACGGGCATCAACCGGTAGTACTCAATGCCGTCGGCATCCAACCGCTTCAACAGTTTGCGATACCCGCGCACACGAGCCGTGCCAATGTGGTCAAAGAGGAGTCGAACTTTGACCCCGCGCTTGACCGCCCGAGCCATCGCATCCAGGACTAAATCAGCGTAACCGGGTCGGTGTTTCGGGTCGGTGCCAATGATGTAAAACATCACATTCACATAGTCTTGGGCACGATCAATATCGGCGGCGATGCGTTCAAACGTGAGCCGATAATCGGTGAGGTATTCAAACGTGTTGCCATCCAGCATCGGAAAACCCGTCAGCCGACGGGTCAGTTTCGAATTGGCGGCAACATAATTGGGCGCCGCGCCCACCTGGTCAGGTAGATCAAGGTGCGCCGTGGCTCGTCGTAGTTCCGAATTCACGGCCACCTGGCGCGAACGGCGCTGGCCGCCCAGTCGGTGGGAGCCCAGCACCAAAAACACTAATAACCCTGGAATGGGAAAGAAGAAAATAATCAGCAACCAGGCCATCGCGACGGCGGGACGGCGATTGCCTGGCACAATCCCTAACAGGGCAATACGGATGGCAATATCAGCGCAGGTGAACAATACGCGCACCCAGAACGGAAAATCCGCAAGATCTGCCACCGACAAAACCATGTCCTACAGTCTAGGCGACCTGGGTCGTGAGACGATCATTGACGCTGGTCATCGGGAAATTTACCGCACCGAATCCGTCCGATACAGTTGTATAGGGTCGCACGGCCCGGATAACTCAAAGATTCAAGGGTGATCATGGCAAAGCTTTTGTATCGTCTCGGACGTAGCGCAGCAGCACGGCCTTTTGCGGTTATATTCTCCTGGCTGGTGCTCCTGGCTATCGCTGCAGGATCGTTTCTCACGTTTGGTGGAACCCTGGTGTCAACCGTGGATATCCCCGGCACACCGACCGCACAGACCACCGACCGGCTGCAACAAGAATTCCCCGACGCGGCCCGAGGGACCGGCAACGTCGTTTTCCAAACCGATAACGGCTCGGAATTTACCGCCGACCAACGCGAAGCAATCCAGGCAGTGCTGAATGATGCCCGGAACGTCGACGGCGTCGAAGATGTGATTGACCCATTTGAAACCGACGCCGAGCTCGCCGAACAGCAACAAGAGCTCACCGATGGGCGGTCAGACCTTGAAAACGCTCGCGAACAACTGGATGCCGCACCAGCACAATTCGAAGAAGCCGACGAGGAGCTCGCTGCGGCTGAAGCAGAACTCGACGCGGCACAAGAACAACTCGACGCGGGCAAACAGCAGGCTCTGGACGCCGGGATGCCACAGGCTGCCGTAGACCAGCAGTTTGCTGAACAACAACAGCGCCTGGATGCCGCTTTCGAAGAGCTTGAAGCCGGGCGTGAGCAACTTGAACAAGAACGGACCGACTACGAAGAAGGCCTTGCCGAAGTTGAAGACGGCGAGCAACTCCTGACCCTCGGTGAACGACTGCTTGACGCCACCAATGACTACTCAGTGGTATCCGAGGACGGTTCAGCAGCCGTCGGCACGGTGCAGTTTGTTGACCAAGACATGGATGTCTCCACCGACATTCGTGAAGCGGTGGTCGCGACATTTACCGAGGCGGACATTGCCGGGGTAGAGATTCTGCCCTCTCAGGAGTTGTCCATGGCGGTGCCCGATGTGCTGGGCTGGACTGAAGTCATTGGCCTGGTCATCGCCGGGATCGTGCTGGTCATCATGCTCGGGACGTTCATTACCGCTGGTCTGCCACTGCTCAACGCGCTAGTCGGCGTCGGTGTGGGAGCGCTGACGGCAATGGCGTTTTCGTCGGTGGTCGAGATGAGCTCGGTCACCCCGGTGCTGGGTGTGATGCTCGGGTTGGCCGTAGGGATTGACTACGCGTTATTCATCGTCCACCGTCACCGCACCCAACTGAAGGCCGGGATGCCGTTGCGACATTCCATTGGCATGGCCAATGGAACTTCGGGTAACGCGGTGGTCTTTGCCGGTTCGACCGTCGTGATTGCACTGCTGGCATTGAACATCACAGGCATCCCGTTCCTTGGGCTCATGGGAACCGTCGGCGGTTTCGTCGTCATTATTGCCGTGCTGGTGGCCATCACGCTAACCCCTGCCATGCTGGCACTGCTGGGCCCCCGTGCCCTGTCGAAGCGTGAACGCCGCGCGATGACCGAACGGACCGAGCACACGGAACCGACCAAAGCCCTGCGGCCCATGTCGAATACGCGGGCCGTATTGACCGCGGTCGGCACCATCGCTGTGCTGGCGATCATCGCGCTTCCGGTCTTTTCGATGCGGCTGGGGATCCCCGATGGGTCAGCCGAAGCACCAGAGACGACCGAATACCAGGCCTATGCGGCCCAAGCTGAACACTTTGGACCCGGCTTCAACGCCCCGATCGTCGCGGTGGCCGATATCCCGGCCGATCTGTCCGATACGGAGCTACTGGAAACCACCGCGGAACAGGCCGAACAGATTGCCGCACTGGAACATGTGGCCCACGTCGTGCCGGTTGGTGAAAACGAGGCCGGCGACATCACCATGTTCCAGATCATCCCGACCGAGAGCGCCAACCACGAATCCACGGTCGAGCTCGTCTATGAACTACGAGACCTTGAGCCGGCCGGTGAGGTGACCAATTTGGCGCTGGCCGGACATGCCACCGGCGTCATCGATATTTCCGACGCGCTGGCCGAAGTCCTGCCACTGTATCTGGGCGTCGTCGTAGGGCTGTCGCTACTGATCATGGTGGTGGTGTTCCGTTCGCTCGTCGTACCAATCATCGCCTCGGGCGGATTCGTGCTGTCCGTGGGCGCAGCCATGGG
>JAJUIX010000269.1 GCA_029267455.1 Enteractinococcus sp.
GACCGGGATCATTTTGTCACGCAATTCGTTATCCGGTGCGTGCAGGGAGAGCGCAAAGGTCACTGGAATACCTTCGGCGGTCAGTTTATTGATGGCTGGGACAAGGCCCACCGTGGACACGGTAATGTTTCGAGCAGACATGCCCAATCCGGCCGGCGCCTCGTCGACCATTCGGCGAACGGCGTTGATGACGCGTCGGTAGTTGGCCAGTGGCTCACCCATCCCCATGAAGACGACGTTGGTGACGCGTTCGATATCGCGTCCGCCCTCGGGTGTGCCGAGCTGGCCGGCAGCAATTACCTGGTTGGCGGCGATGATCTGTTCTACGATTTCTGCGGTCGAAAGGTTGCGGGTTAGCCCGGCTTGACCGGTAGCACAGAAGGGGCAGTTCATGCCGCACCCGGCCTGCGAGGAGACACATAACGTGATGCGATGTTGATAGCGCATCAGTACGGACTCCACGAGCACGCCATCAAAAAGTTTCCATAAGAATTTGATGGTCTGCCGGTCTTCGGTTTCGATCCGGCGGACTTCGGTCAGCAGATTCGGGAAGAAAGTTTCAACCAGTTCCTCGCGTCCAGCTGCCGGCAGGTCAGTCATATCGGCAGGATCGGTGGTGTAGTGGCTGAAGTAGTGTGTTGACAACTGGCGGGCGCGGAAAGCCGGTAGGCCCAGTTCTTTGACCTTTGCTTCCCTGTCGGCCATGGTCATATCTGCTAAATGCTGGGCCGGTTGGGTAACGCGTGGCTGTTTGAACTGCAGCAGTGGCCGTCCCTGGGTATCGGTCTGCTGCGTCCAGCCCTCGGTGCGTGGTTCGACCTGCGGACGAGGACGTTCCATCGCGGGACGCACACCGTTTCTGGCAAGGCGAGCTCGTTCATCGACGAGATGTTCAACCTCGGGATCCACGAATTGCTTGCGCGGTGGGTTCAGCTTCAGCCGACCAGAGCGGTCTTTTTCAGGCTTCACTGGTCGGGTGCCGGGTTCGCGAGGGATATACTTCTGTGCCATTTGCCATATTCTCTCACACGGCCAGTCGATATGATAACGCGCCGAGAGTACTTCTCTTGAGGCGATAGCTGCGGCGTGGACCGCACGCCCACCGCCAAGGGTGCAGCGGCCCGGGGAAGATCTTTTTGTGAAGTGTTGCGCATTGAAAAAAGGCTGGGTAGCGTCAGGGGCACCGGCTGGGACTCTTCCGGCCGAATCCCAATTTCAACGACCCTTGAGTGGTTCCAAACACTTTCGTGTACGAAGGGAGCAACGTTGACAAGCACCCAAGAAGCTACCGCTAAAGATCTTTATCCGACTCGAACCGTAGAACCAACTGAGGTATTCGACCGCAAGGGCCCAGTTGTCTATGGTTCCGCCGACAACGGGCCGATGGACGCTGAAACGCTGCAGCACTTTGACGACAAGGGCTACATCATCATTGATCAGCTCCTCACCCAGGATGAACTGGCCCAGCTGCGCGCTGAACTTCAGCGCCTGTCTGAGGACGCTGACGTCAAAGCAGATGAGCGCACCATTGTGGAGCCTACCTCCGATGAGGTCCGCTCAATCTTCGAGGTGCACCGCACCAATGAGATCATGAAGAAAATCGCCAACGATCCCCGGATCGTGCGGCGGGCTGAACAAATCCTGGGTTCACCGGTTTACATTCATCAAAGCCGTATTAATTACAAACCAGGCTTTGCCGGCAAAGAGTTCTCCTGGCATTCAGACTTCGAGTCTTGGCACGCCGAAGACGGCCTGCCAGAACCGCGAGCGCTGAGCATCTCGATCTTGCTGACCGATAA
>JAJUIX010000168.1 GCA_029267455.1 Enteractinococcus sp.
CAGCTGGTCATCGAGTTGAAATCGGGCTTCAATCCCCAGGCGGTGCTGGCCCAGTTATATAAGCACACTCCGCTGGAAGAAAACTTTGGCATCAATAACGTCACGCTCGTTGATGGTCAGCCGAAGACCCTTGGTCTCAAAGACCTGTTGTCGGTTTATGTCGATCACCGGATGACGGTGGTGCGTCGTCGTACCGCACATCGGTTGGGAAAGCGTAAAGACCGCTTACACCTGGTTGAAGGACTGCTGCTGGCGCTGGTGGATATCGATGAGGTCATCGAGATTATCCGCACCTCGGATGACGCCGCTGCCGCACGTGAACGGCTCATGCTGGTATTCGATCTGACAGAGACTCAGGCAAACCACATCCTTGAACTACGGCTGCGCCAGCTCACGAAATTCTCCCGACTCGACCTGGAAACCGAACGCGACGAATTACTGGCCACGATCGCCGCACTAGAGGAAATTTTAGAATCGGATGCGGTCCTTCGCGAGACCGTCTCCAAGGAGCTGGCCGAGGTTGCTGAACAATTCGGAGATGACCGTCGCACCAAACTCGTCAAATCAGAAGAACTAGCACCAGCTGTGACCGCCGCGACGTCGAAGAATGATCGTCAAGCTGCAGCATCTGCCCTCCTGGTACCGGATGACCCATGCTGGGTCGTGCTGTCTGCCTCCGGTCGGTTATTGCGCACGCAGGATCGGACGCCGATCAGTGCTGCAGGCCGACGTCGCAGGCACGATGTATATACCTCGGTAGTGGCGACGACCGCTCGTGGTGAAGTCGGCGCGCTCACGGATACCGGTCGGATTGTTCGGGTCAATGTCGTCGACATTCCAGCATTACAGGAGCCCACTGCCACGCCAGCTCTGACCGATGGCGTCAAAGCGACCGAGTTTTTGACATTGCAGCGCGGTGAACACCTCATCGCGATCGTGCCGTTGAACCAGGTCCTGGCCCTTGGCACGCGTAACGGCGTGGTCAAACGGGTTCGCCATGATGATTGGCCGTTGAATCAGGATGAGTTCGAAGCCATCACGCTGAAAGGCGACGACAAGGTCGTGGGCGCTGGCGTGGCGGCCGATGATGCCGACCAGTTGGTCTTTATGACCGAGGCTGGACAGTTGTTACGTTACGCTGCTGAACTCGTGCGCCCGCAGGGACGCTCCGGGGGCGGTATCGCGGGCATGAAGCTGGTTGACGATGACAAGGTCTTGGCATTTTCGGTGGCCCCTGCAGCTCAGCTGGATGATGCCGTGGTGGTGACTGTCACCAAGACTGATTCGGATGTGCCAGACGCCGCGCCGACCGCGAAGGTCACGAAGTTAGCGGACTTCGCGCCTAAGGGACGCAATACCCAGGGATTGCGAGCGCATCGGATGCTCCGTGGCGAGAACGGCCTGGCGCTCGCCTGGGCAGGACCTCAGCCGTTGGCATCAACGACCGGTGGTGTCGCTCGTGCGCTACCCCAGGAATACTCTGAGCGGGATGCTTCGGGTATTACGTTGGATTCTGCCATCGGTGTGATCGGGCACGGTGGCTCGCCGCTGCTGCCAGACGCTGAGCAGTCAAAGTCCGAGGCATGATGCGTGGGCCGGGGTCAGGCGGGTTGTAGGTGGACCGGAATCCCGGCGTCGGCGAATCGTTCGTCGTGGGTGACCATCACGACGATCTTGTCTTGAAGGGCTAGCTTGAGGTCCTCGATGAGCTCAGCCGCCTCATCGGCGCCCAGATGGGCAGTGGGCTCATCGAGCAGCACGACGTGTGCGTCTGCTAACAGGGCACGGGCGACGGCCACGCGTTGCCGTTGGCCACCAGAAATGAAATGCCCTGAGGGCCCCAGACGGGTATCCAGACCCTCGGGGGCGGTGGCCAGCCAGTCGCTTAGCCCAACCGTCTCAAGGACCGCGGTTAATTCCGCATCGGTAGGACGGTCCGCAGGATCGCGAGCCAGCGCAAGATTCGAGCGCAGCGTCGAATCGAAAAGGTAGGCTTCTTGCGGACACCACGCCACGTGTTGCAATGCTGCAAATGCGTCGCGTTGGGGTGCGGTAAGACGATAGGTTCCTGCTTTGGGCTCTAAAAATCCCAGCAAGACGGCTAATAGCGTGGATTTGCCTGCCCCAGACGGACCGGTCACCACGACGAAATCGCCCGTGGTAGCCCGAAGCGAGAAGTCATCCAGGACGGCCGGCAGATTGTCGCCGTAGGAGACGGTGACGTCTTTCAGCTCAAGAGCTGTTACTTCAGCATGTGCGCTGGGCTCCACTTCTACCCAGTTAGCCTGCGGGGTATCTTGGTTTTTGAGCAGTGGGAGGAGCTTTGCGAGCTGGTGGTTCAAAACCCGAGATTCTTGGGCTGCTTGGCTGAAGAGTCCAAAGGGTTCTGCCAGCGATAGCATCAGCATCACCACCAGGGCGGTGTTGGGGGCTGAAATCCCGTTGGTGATGGCTACCCACATTGTTTGAACAGCGGCCCACCCGGCGACCAGGGAGGTGAGGCCTTCGCCCAGGCCCGCGGCGGCTGCACTGCGCTTGAGCGGCTCGGTGTTGCGGCGGTCAGCTACGGCAAAATGTTGTGCGGCACGGCGTGCCATGCCGTTACCTGCCATATCAGCAGCTGCGGTAAATAATCGGGAGGTGGCGGAGACCAATCCGGTGCGGTGGTCGGCTAACCGTGTGGTGGTCCGAGCGTCGACGACATGCACCAGGATGGGTACCACGATGAATGCCATAAGACCTGCCACCACGGCTGGCCACCATGCTCCGGGCGCCATGTATGCGGTTATTGCGGTCGCGGTTGCCCACGTAAGAATGGCGGCTGGGATGGGCACGATCACCCGGGGCACAGCGTCACGAAGTTGGTCGACATCGGATATGAGGACAGAAAGTGCCCCACCGGAGCGGGTGAGCTTATTCCATTGGGTGGCTTTTGACCCGAGCGCATCCCAGACGCGTAACCGGATGCGATTGGCCCAGGACAGTACGGCGTCGTGCACGGCGAGACGTTCTGCATAGCGGAATACTGCCCTTCCGATGCCAAAGAATCGGACTCCGACAATCACTGCGAGTAAATAAAGGATAGGTGGTTCATATGAAGCTTGGACGATCAGCCATCCGGACAGTGCCGAAAGTAGGGCCGCCGACAACAGTGCAGCTACCGCCCAGCCGATCCCGCCCAAGAATTGGGGGTCTTTGAGTGGAAGAAAGCGCCACCAGTCGCGCCACGTCACCTTGTGAGTTGGTTGGGACTCGGTTGGGGTTTGCGCCGTGGCGGCGGGCTCATCAGCCGATGTGGCGGCCTGGGGTACCGCTTGCGGAGCCACGACGTCGTTGCCAATTAACTGGTGAGCGTCAGCGTGGATGAGCGGATCGTGCGAGGCGACCAGCACGATGCTGGCCAGACGACTGCCATCAGGTAGCCGGCCGGCGACCAGGTCCCGCAGGGTAGCTCGTATCCTGGTGGCAGAGTGGTGGTCGAGGTGTGCGGTGGGTTCATCGAGGACGACGAACCAGGCAGGTTCTGTCACCCCGGCTGCACTGGCCGCCATCAAACGTGCCAAGACGCGAGCAAAGCCTAATCGACGGCGCTCCCCGGGCGATAATTCCTCAATGCGCCGGGACTCGTAGTGCTCAAGCCCAGCGGCAGCAAGAGAGGTCTCCAGTATTGG
>JAJUIX010000162.1 GCA_029267455.1 Enteractinococcus sp.
ACGCTAAAGCGCGTTGGAGACCTCATCGGCGGCGGCCAGCAGTGCCGGCACCAGCTCGGTGAGATCTTCGGGGGACTGTCGGGTTACCGCCACGGAGGTATTCATGGCGGCAACGGTGGTGCCGACGCGATTGCGAATCGGCACCGCCACCGAGGCCAGCCCAACTTCGAGTTCTTCTTTCACCACGGCGTAGCCCTGCTTGCGAATCTTATCGAATTCAGCACGCAGCGCGGCTTCGTCGGTGATGGTGTAGTCGGTGACCTCTTGAATATCTGCTGTCGCGAAATACTCGTCAAGCCGGGCCTCGTCGAGACCGGCCAGCAGGACACGTCCCATCGACGTCGCATACGCGGGAAAACGGGTGCCCACGGTGATGTTGATCCGCATGATGGAGGTGGTCTCTTGCCGGGCAATGTAGACCACGTCGGTGCCGTCCAATACCGAGACCGAAGTGGATTGTCCCAGCTCTTTGGACAGATTGGTCAGCACCGGATCAACGAGCTCAACCAGAGGTTGAGACGCGAGGTAAGCGAACCCGAGGTTCATAATTTTCGGGGTGAGCGCGAAATGCTTCTCGTTCGCCCGCACGTACCCCAGATTCACGAGCGTGTGAACAAACCGACGAACTGTAGCGCGGGACAGCCCGGTCGCCTCGGCGATCTCGGTGAGCGTCATCGTCGGCGCTTGCCCGAAGGCCTCGATCACTTCGAGGCCTCGGGCAAACGACTGAACGAACAGTCCGGAGTTAGTTTCCGGTTGCATCAACGAATTCGATTTCCGACTCGGACTGGAGCTTGTCAAAGGTCATGCCGAATAGGGCCTTGACCGTGACGGTGCCGGATTCGGAGAGGTCGAAAATGCCGTGGTCGGTATAGACCCGTGATACACAGCCAACCCCGGTGAGCGGGTAAGTCGTTTCCGGAAGCAGTTTGATCTCGCCGTCGCGGGTGTAGAGGTTCATCATGACGTAGACCTTTTTCGCCCCGATAGCCAGGTCCATGGCACCACCCACGGCCGGAATGGCATCTGGCTCACCGGTGTGCCAGTTTGCCAGGTCACCGGTGGCAGAGACCTGCATAGCACCCAGCACGCAGACATCCAGGTGGCCACCGCGCATCATCGCAAAGGAATCAGCCTGGTGGAAGTATGCCGCACCCGGGGTTTCGGTGACCGGGATCTTACCGGCGTTAATGAGGTCGCCATCAACCTCATCTTCCTTCGCCGCGCGGCCCATACCTAGCATCCCGTTTTCGGTGTGCAGGGTCACGTCGCGTTCGGCGGTGAGATAGTTTGAGACGAGCGTGGGCTGGCCGATTCCCAAGTTCACGAAAGAACCGGGCTCGATATCGCCGGCCACAATCTCGGCAAGAGTATTACGATCAACGGGTTCATCACGTAGCATTATTTCGCTCCTTGTTCACGTGCGGCCAGGGCGGTGGATTCTGTTTCGATAGCCACCATGACGTCGGTATAGATTGACGGGGTCACAATGTTTTCGGGATCCAACGACCCGGTCGGCAGGATCTCTTCGACCTGCACGATGGTCTGTTTGGCCGCGGTCGCCATCATCGGGCTGAAGTTCCGGGCGGTCTTGCGGTAGATCAGGTTGCCCTTCTCGTCTGCCTTGAACGCCTTCAGGATCGCGACATCACCGTGGATTGGGTATTCCAAAACATAGTTGCGTCCGTTAATCTCGCGGGTTTCTTTCCCCTCGGCCAGCATCGTGCCGTAACCGGTTGGTGTGAAGAAGCCACCGATACCAGCACCTGCGGCGCGAAGGCGCTCGGCCAGATTGCCCTGAGGGACAAGCTCGAGTTCAATTTCACCGGCGCGGTAGGCCTCATCGAAGTGCCAGGAATCCGATTGGCGCGGGAACGAGCAAATGATTTTGTCTACCCGGCGCTCTTTGATGAGCAGGGCCAAACCCTCATCGGCCTGACCGGCGTTGTTATTGACGACGGTGAGGTTCGTGGCGCCCCCGTCCAACAGTGCCTCGATGAGTTCCATCGGCTGACCGGCATTCCCGAAGCCACCAATAAGCACCGTGGAACCGTCGTCGATATTGGCAACGGCTTCAGCTGCAGTATCTACAATTTTTGTCATATCGTTTCCTTTACTCCGTGGCGTCTTCGTTCTCGACCACCATGGCAACACCCTGGCCCACACCGACACACAGTGCAGCCAGACCCCAACGGCGGTTTTCAGCTTTCAAACGGCGTGCCAGCGTACCCAAGACGCGGGAGCCGGACGCGCCCAGTGGGTGTCCCAGGGCGATCGCACCGCCCCAGGCGTTGACGCGCTCGTCGTCCAGGGCGATACCCCACGAGTCCAGGTTCGCCAGCACTTGGGCGGCGAAGGCTTCGTTGAGTTCGATGGCACCGACCTGATCCCAGGTGATTCCGGCACGTTCCAGGGCCAGGTTGGCGGCTGGAATTGGCGCTTCGCCGAAGAATTGCGGTTCGTTTGCGGCAACACCGCGAGAGGCCACGCGCACCAGTGGATCGGCTCCTAGCGTGTCCGAAGCGCTTTCGGAACCCAGGAGCACGACGCCGGCGCCGTCGTTCATCGGTGAGGCGTTTCCTGCGGTGACGGTGCCGTGTTCTTTGCGGAACACCGTGCGCAGACCAGACAGGGTTTCAATATTGGTGTCTGGTCGAATCGTTTCATCGCGCTCTGCGTCGCCGGCGGGCACGACCAGGTTGTCATAGTGGCCGGCTTCCCATGCGGCGTGGGCGCGCTGGTGGGACAACACGGCGTATTCGTCTTGGCGCTCGCGTGAAACGTCGTATTTTTCAACGAGCTGTTCAGTGGCTTCACCCAGCGAGACGGTCCACTCTTTTGGCATCTTGGGGTTCACCAGGCGCCAGCCCAGTGTGGTCGAAACCATTGCGGAGTTGCCTGCGGGGTAGGCGCGTTCTGGTTTCGGCACAACATAGGGAGCACGTGACATCGACTCGGTTCCACCGGTCAGTACCAGGTTATTATCTCCGGCCCCGATCGAGTAGCTCGCATGAATGGCGGCATCTAAGGATGAGGCGCAGAGGCGGTTGACGGTGATACCGGGAACCGAGGTCGGCAGGCCAGCTAACAGGGTGGCCATGCGGGCAACGTTGCGGTTTTCTTCACCGGCACCGTTGGCGTTTCCGAAGACCACTTCATCGATTTTGGTCTGGTCAAGATTTGGATAGCGTTCAAGAAGTGCTGTGATGACGTGGGCGGCGAGGTCGTCGGGACGGACGCCGGCCAGCGCACCGCCGAGTTTTGCAAACGGCGTGCGTACTGCGTCGTAAATATATACCTGCTGCATGATTCCTTCCGAGCCAATAAAACTTGTGTTCGCTGTGCGAACGTTGGTTCGCTCTGCGATACTTCTAGTATAGACCCGTGGCATAGCGGAGGGAAGTCACACCCCGAAATAATCGCTCAACGACAAAGTCCGGTCCAATCAATGATTGAACCGGACTTTGAGAAGCTGACACGTTAGGCTTCTTCGGCCTCGTATTCGGCTAGGGCCTTTTTGGCCACTGAAAATGCCACATTTGCTGCCGGAACCGAGCAGTAAATGGCAGTCTGGAGCAGGATTTCTTTGATTTCCTCGACGGTCAAGCCGTTGCGACGGGCGGCTTTGACGTGCATGGCCAGCTCATCCCAGTACTTTCCGGCGACCATTGCGGTCAGGGTGACGGCCGAACGCATGCGCCGATCCAAACCCGGACGAGTCCAGATCGTGCCCCAGGCGTAGCGGGTGATC
>JAJUIX010000234.1 GCA_029267455.1 Enteractinococcus sp.
ACAATGTCGATCCCGTGCGCTTCGAAGTAATCCAGCAGGGCAAGGGTGACTGCACCATCGCTCGTGGTGATCATCAGGCGCACTGCATCATTGATACTGAGCTGTAGCGCGCCGGTGAGATGTCGGAGGGAGCCGAGCGCGGCTTTTTGACGGTGCTCTGGAGTGATCTCCACCATGGCTTGTAACAAGCCTGGCTTCTCAGTCTCCAGAGCGGCCACCGTCGCGGCGAAAAACAGTTTGCCGATACCGGCGAAGGGGAACTTTACATCCGCGTTCACGGAACGACCGCCGTCGACCGCGTAGATTAATTCACCAAGTTCTTGCTCCCAATAGTCTGGTTCGATGACTTGGCGACGCATCACGGGCTTGGGGGTGCCATCGAGGAAGAATTCTTCAAGAACCTGGCCGATGGCAACAAAGCACTCCATCGCTCTGACACGGCCTGGTGTACCATCCCGCAACTCCACTGGAATGGATTCGGCAAATACCGCAATAGAAGCAATGGGATTATCGTCGTGATCGAGCAGCATGCCCACCTGTGACAGGCCACGGATACCTCGTCCATTCTTTTCGACGAGTCGCCCCTTGGTGACGAATGCGCCAAGCAGCGGGGTATAGAGGTGGCTCATCAGATCAATGGCGAATTCACACAGTTGTGAAGACAAGCCGAGTTCGTCGGCACGCTGCTCATCGACAAGACCGTGGCCGAGACGTTCCAAAATTAAGGCCTGGTCATTGGCCGAGGTGACCGTCATCGAGTTGATCGAGTGCGACCATGCCAGCTCCGCGGACCGAGGGAAGACCTCGCGGTGCATGGTGTCATGCATGCCGAGTTCTGCGCAATAGTCGTTGATCCATTGCAACGCATTGCCGGTGGCATCGTCGATGGCTTTGAAGACCAGCTGCGTGCAAATGTTGTCTGAAGTCATCATCATTTGCGCCAGATGGTCACGCAGACTCAGCTCAATGCCGGGCGAAAGATTCCGCATAACCCCGGCTTGTACACCATCTTTAAGCTCCTCATCGATGGTGTACATATCGTCAAGGGACAGCCTCTGGGCGTGTACCAAGGCCAGGCAAGCCAACAGCACGCTGACTTTTCGCGTGCTGAAGGCACCGAGCACCTCATGTTCAGCATGCCCAATGCGCTCTCCGGTAGGGATATCGCGTACCTGCCAGTGCACCGCGAATGGATACTGGTCAGTGATCTCACCGATGCGTTGTTCTAACTGGTTCAGGTTTCGTACCATACGCCTCACGTTATGCTCTCGACAATGTCGATAGTCCAAACCCATCTCGTCTTGTCAGCCTAAATATCGCCAGCGCAATATAAGCAGACAGAATCCGACGTCACTACATTACCTGAGATTTCAAGCAAAAAGCGCTCATAAGTCACTGATGACTCGTGCGGAACGCGAGAATTTCGTCAGGAGTGTGCATTAGCGTATGGATATTACGACCCCAAGGCACGCCGTGACGGCTCGAAAGCTGTTGCACAATTCGGGCTTGTCTTGGGCTTTTAGCTGTTATTCGAGGAAGAGGTTCTCTTCGGATGGGGCTTCGTCGATGAAGTTATAGCGCTCGGCAAGATCAACCATGAACATCAGCTGCTCCCGGTTGAGCTCGCCGGAGAGGTCTTCCATGACCAGGTTCTGGGCTTCTTCTTCTGAAATCTCGAGGAATTCGACGAGGAGTTCGCGTGAGCCGTCCTGATCTTCTTGAGCTGCGGTCAACGCCTCGCTCATGGCCTCACCAAAGGCAGCGACCATTTCCGGGTCTTCCTCCGCCAGCGCGCCCGAAGTGAACGTCACCATGGTGGCCATGCCCGGGTCAGTTTCTTGGAACGAATAGCCAACGAGTTTATTGGCGTCGTCAGCCAGCATGCTCGACAAGAACGGTTCGGGGATCCAGACGGCGTCCGCATTGCCCCGCTCTAACTGGGCGGGCATGTCTGGGAAGCCCATTTCAGAGAATTCGAGGGCCTGCGGATCAGCACCATCTTCTTCTGCCAGGTGCATGATGGTGAGATCGCCGAGGGTTTTTAACGCGTTAATCGCGGTCGTTTTGCCTTCGAGATCCGCCCAGGTATCAATCCCCGAGTCAGCACGGGTCACGACTCCGGCCACATCCTCACCTTCGGGCAATGAGTTGGAGTAGCCGGCCACGATCTTCATCTCCAGACCCTGGTCCACGGCTGTCACCACTGAGAGTGGGTTTCCGACCCCAAAGTCCACCTGTCCGGCGGAGACGGCAGGCAGCATGGCCGCACCGGCACTGGATATCTCGTAGTTTACGTCGAAGCCGTGCTCTTCGAAGATGCCGTGCTCAATACCGTAGGCGACGCCCACACTCGGTGCGATACTCAGGACACCCACGGTGACTTCACGCATCTGTTGGGTGTCATCGGCTGCATCGCCACCAGCGTCGCCGCCGTAACCACCACCGCCGCCACCATCACCACATGCACTCAGGGCGAGTGCTGCGACTGCAGCGGTCGCTAAACCTGTAATGAATTTTGCTTTCATGCTGTATCTCCAGGTGAGAGTTCA
>JAJUIX010000160.1 GCA_029267455.1 Enteractinococcus sp.
CATTCGATGAAGGTAATCACAGTATAGCTTGTCAGGAGGTCAACCATGGTGCAATCACCGGTACAACACACCACAGTGACAGAGGTCCTCGGGGAGGTCATCACGCAGCGGGTCGAACGGGTGTTCGGCCTCATTGGCAACGGTAACGTCGAGCTGGTCTCGTCGTTAACTTCCCAGGGGTTTCCCTTTACCGGAGTACGGCATGAGGTAGCGGCCGTTACTGCAGCGGATGCATATTATCGGTCGACCGGAAAGCTCGCCGTAGCAACGGCGACCTACGGTGCAGGGTTTACGAATATGGTCACCGGTTTAGCCGAAGCGCAACTTGCCCGGATTCCCATGGTGGTCGTCGTCGGCGACGCCCCATCCAGCGGTCGACGACCCTTCGATATTGACCAACAGACCGTGACCGTCGGATTGAATATCCCCGTCGTGACCATTGACGAGCGCAATGTTGCCACCGCTACTTCCCGCGCGTTTGATATGGCCGAAGACGGCCAAGAACCCGTGGTGGTTATGGTGCCGTATGATCTATCCGATGCACCCGCGGAAGCGGTGGAAACGGAGCGCAGCTATGAGCCCATTGAGCGCCCGGTGGCTGCTGCTGAGCAGCTAGACGAAATTGCCCAGGCGCTCGTTGCTGCGAAGCGTCCTCTCATTGTCACTGGTGGGGGAGTGGTGCGAACCAATACTGGCCCGATTGCGCGGCAGCTCGGTGATGCTGTGGGCGCGGTCTTTATGCACTCGCTAACAGCATCGAATGTGACAGGCTCAGAGCATTCCTTGGGAATTGCTGGCGGTTTTACTCCCGAACACAAACTGCCCGCAGTGCAGGCGGCCGACATGGTGTTGATCCTGGGGGCCACGAGCAATAATTTTCAAACCCGCAAAGGCACCCTTTTCGGTACCGAAAATATTTACCGTATCGACCTGTCGGATAAATGGAACCTGACCCTGCCGGAAGCTAAAACCGTCTTCGGGGATCTCACCGATGCCCTCCCCAGACTGCTGGCCGCCGTCAAGCACCTGCAACCGCAACGTTCCTCATATCGCGATCAACTGGCGGAGTATTTTGAAGCCGATCCGCTGGATGATGAGCCATCCTATGGTTCGGATGGCGGCTTGAATCCGCGGCTTGTGGCCGAGCGGCTCAACGCTGTATTGCCGGCGAATCGTCAGCTCGTGTTGGACGGCGGGCACTACATCACTTGGATTGGCGAACGCGTCGAGATTCCTGATCCTGCGGGGCTGATTGCGGTGGGCACAGCTTTCCAATCCATCGGATTAGGGTTCGGCTCAGCCGTGGGAGCCTCCGTTGCACGCCCTGATCGGTTTACCGTGGCGGTATCCGGTGACGGCGGTGGACAAATGGCCCTGGCGGATCTTGCTACGTTCATTGACCAAACCGATCACGGCGCCGTCATTATTTTTAACGACGCAGCCTACGGGGCAGAAATTCACCAGTACGCGGTGCTCGGTGCTGACCCGACTGCGATGTACCTGCCGCACGTCGACTTCGCTGCGATCGGTCAGGCCATGGGAGCAACGGGCTTCACCGTCAACACGATTGAGGAGCTCGAGTCCTTTGGGGACTGGATCGCTGCCGGAACCGGGGTGGCAGTGGTGAACATCAATATTTCCACCGAGTTCGCCCACCCTGCATTAAGCCCCGGCGCGACCGGGTAAGGCCCGCAGCTTTACCTGGGTGGCTCGTAGTCGCTCAGGTGTTCGCGTGCCAGGTCTGCTGCCAGGCCGGTATACGTGTGTGGCGTGAGGTCCTTCAAGCGCTGTTCGGCGGAGTCCGAGAGGCCGAGTTCGCCGACGAATTCGCGCATCCGGGCCTCATCCACGCGCTGGCCTCGAGTCAGGTCCTTGAGCCGTTCGTAGGGGTTTTCCATGCCCGGGGTCCCGGCGATGGCTTCGGCGCGCATGACCGTCTGGATGGCTTCGCCTAAGACTTCCCAATTCGTCTCGAGATCTTCGGCCAGGGCGTCTTCGGCGACGTCGAGTTGTCCCATCCCGCGGATGACGTTTTCGATCGCCAGGACGGAGTGGCCGAGTGCGACCCCAATATTGCGCTGCGACGTGGAGTCGGTGAGGTCGCGTTGCCAGCGGGATTCAATCAGCGTCGACCCCAGCGTGTTGAGCAGGGCGTTTGACAGTTCCAGGTTGGCTTCGGCGTTTTCGAACCGAATCGGGTTGACCTTATGCGGCATAGTCGATGAACCGGTCGCCCCTTCTACGGGCACCTGTGCGAAGTATCCGATCGAGATATAGCTCCACACGTCTACGCAGAAACCGTGCAATATCTGGTTGAACCGCGCGATGTCGTCGAATAGTTCCGACATCCAGTCGTGGTTTTCAATCTGTGTGGTGAGCGGGTTAAAGGTGAGTCCCAGATTTTCCACGAAGTCCTGGGCGATGACCGGCCAGTTGGCGTGGGGCACGGCCGCCACGTGGGCTGCGTAGGTGCCGGTAGCGCCGTTGATCTTGCCCAGGTACTGCTGCGTCGAGATACGGCGCAACTGGCGGTTCAGGCGGTGCACGAACACGGCCAGTTCTTTGCCCAGGGTGGTCGGGGTAGCCGGCTGACCATGGGTACGCGACAACATTGGAGTATCGACTGCTGTGTTGGCGACTTCGGTAATGGCGTCGACCATTTTCTGGGCGGCAGGCAACCAGACTTCTTGGATGGCATCGCGGACGCCAAGCGCATAAGAGAGGTTGTTGATGTCTTCGGACGTGCACGCAAAGTGCACGAGTGAGCTCAAATGCCCGAGTCCTAAATCTTCGAGTCGGTTGGCAATGAAGTACTCGACTGCTTTGACGTCATGGACTGTGACGGCCTCGGTCTTGGCGAGTTCAGCCACGGAGGTTTCATCAAACTCGGTGACGATTGCCCGCAGACCCTCCCGTTGCGCGTCGGTCAGGCGACGCAGACCGGGCACCACCATGCCGTCGGCCAGGTGGATAAACCACTCGACTTCGACGTGGATGCGGTTGCGGTTTAGCGCTGCTTCGGAAAGATGATCCACCAAATCGGCAACATAGCCACGGTAGCGGCCATCCAGTGGGCCCAAAGGAATAGTTGTCTCAGCTAAACGCACACGCAAATTTTCAGTCATGGTCTTCATTCTGCCACTCGTAACGACACGATCGCCATCATGTCACACCCGTGACACAACGGGTCAAGACTTTTCCACACGATACCGATCTGCTGGATGTTGTCCACATTATCGTCGGCCCGATCCCTCGAGGACTCGTGAGTTTTTACGCTGAGGTCATTGCAGGTGAGCTCGCGAACACATTAGGAGGGGACCCATGGTCATGGTTGCTATTCCGTCCATGGCAGAGATCGGCACTGGCATCAGCCTGGTGACAAACGGCGCTTGTGAGTTGGCATCCGAAGCAGTGCAGCAGTTTGTGACCAGTCCGTCTATTGCACAAGCCGGGTTGAACGCTTTGGCAGCACAAATTGAGGTGCTCGAACAATTAGTGGCCAAGCTGCGCCACGTAGCAACAGGTATTGAGACTGTGCAGGGGCGTTTAGGGGCCACCCTAAACATGGAATGGCACTCACCGGCAGGGGAAGCTTTTCGGATTGCGGTTGGGGAGCGGAAGGTGCAAGCTCAGCAATTGGAGAGCCTGACATTAGAGACCGTTCAACTGGCACACCAGGGCATCGATGAGCTGCGCACGTTCATTTCGAGTTTGCAGTCCTTACTTTCCGCTGCCCGAGCCACTATGGGTGACGTAGCCTCCGGGGCGGTTGCGCAGGTGTGCTCATGAGTGCTCGGGTGACCGGCG
>JAJUIX010000255.1 GCA_029267455.1 Enteractinococcus sp.
ACCCAGATTCCATGAGCACGCCGGCTCGGACAGCTTCGTCGATCGCCGCTGGTATACCGAGTTCATCGGTGACCACTCGGAGCGCCTCGGGCGAAACTTCGTGCTCGGCAAGGCATACTATCTGGGCTAGCTGTTGGGCTGCTGGGTTGAGTTCGTGGAAGGCGCCGAGCAGGGGGTTCTGCAAGTTCTTGACCCTGATGGGCAGGTCCCATTTGATATGAAGTTGGCGTATTTCTTCTTCCGTGACCTGGTTCAGGACACTGTCCACGCCCAAGAATGAGCCGCCTGTTATCTCATTGAGTTGTGCAGCGTTGCGTTTGGAGATGGTGACACCAAATCGTTGCATTGCTAGCGCGCGAATATCACCTTCAGTGAGTGGTTGTATCTCGATGTGATGGTCATTCGGGTTGGTTGCAGCCGCTTCGGCAAGGTATTCACCCAATGAGCCATGTTTGTGAGGAGTCCGTGCTCCGCAGACAATGAAGACGTTGCGTCGATTGAACCGGGGAATCATGTGACGCAGCACCTGAATCGACTCTGGATCGATCCACTGGGCGTCGTCCACAATAATGATGCGCCCTTCGTCTGCGTCCCGCGTGGTGCATAACAATCGACTGACGCATTCGCGCGCCACTGCGATGGGTTGCAGTTGCGAATCCGGGATGAAATTCCAGTCAGGTGCCACGCCTGCGGCGAGGAACCGCTCGATGAAACCATACGGTTCACCCATCTCGAGTTGGTCCGCATTAACAAAGGTGACCGGCCAGCGATCGTGCCGTTCGGCTTCGATGGCGAGAGTGCGCAGGAAATGCGTTTTACCCATACCTGACAGGCCGTCAACTAAGAGTGTGCCGCCACCATGGGCGTAGGCCTGCGTCAGCATTTCAGAAACGGCAGACAACCGTTCTGATTCCGGGTTGCGTAAAATTGTTCTGCCCTCCCTTAGAGCACCTGTGTTGAGACACGCTCAAAGACGCCGGTGTGAGCGATGAGTCAGGTGTCTCAGGCACCTCGTGTCGTTGTTACTCCAGGGTAGCTTGGCAGCCGCTCGAGTGGAATAGGTTAGGGTAAACTATTTTTGTTGATTTTTCACTCAAATAATGTCGTTGTGTTATGTGCTGGACAGTTGCGTCGCGATGCAGCGTCGTCTAAAAGTATCCCTCCGAGCGGGCTAAGGTGGATGCAACCCCTTATTTCGGACCCATATCACAGGAGCTCAAATGTCGAACGCCCCGGAAACGTGCCTTGAATTCGATATCGAATTACGCTGGTCAGATCAGGATCTTTTAGGACACGTCAATAATGCCAAGCTCATGACGCTAGCCGAAGAAGCCAGAATCCGGGCGCTTACTCAATTGCAGCAACGCTTCAACATACAGCTCTCGCTGGATACGGTATTGCGGACGACGCAGACCGATTTCTTGCGTCCGGTGATGTATGACGGGTCGGTAAAAATTTTTATTTGGATTTCACAAATTGGTAACACTTCTTTTGTTATGCAGCATGAACTGCACCAAAATGGTCACAAATGCGTCACCGTCGAAGCGGTCGTAGTGCTATTCGACCCTGAAACGGAGACCTCCGCCAGCATCCCGGACAACATGCGCGCAGCGTTAGAGTCGGTTGCCGCTTAACTGCAGCTGCCTTCCCCTGAACTCCACATGAGCTAGCGGGAAGGCAGCTGCAGTTTGAGGGCGTATTACTCGGTGGCCAGCCCTTGTACGGGCGCTAATTTTGCGGCCCGGTGTGACGGGGCTAGTGAAGCGATCAGTCCGGCAAGTACCGCTACGAGAATGACCCCTCCGACTTCAAGCCACGGCCAACTCATGGCTGGGCCATCGGAGGAGATCTGTCGGAAGATTGCGGTGGAGCCGGCCCAACCGTAGAGCATCCCTAAACCGCTCCCCAGAATCGCCCCGACGGCGCTGATCAGGATGGCCTCCCAGGTCAGCATCGAACGCAGTCCGTGCTTGGTCAGTCCTAATGCACGCATCAGCGAATTTTCGCGAGTGCGTTCCAGGGTAGACAGCGCCAGGGTGTTCGCCACACCAACAAAGGCAATAAATACCGAGATGCTCAAGAGACCGATCACGGTCAGCATCACCGCATCGATGGCCTGCTGGTAGATCGAGCGGATAGCCAGCGGGGAACTGACGTCCTGGGCCGAAAGGTCGGTAT
>JAJUIX010000027.1 GCA_029267455.1 Enteractinococcus sp.
CAAGCTGTGTTTGCGTTTGTAATTCTGACCGAAGAGTCCCAAGAGGTTTCACAGGAAGAAGCCGAGCAGACCCTGCGTGACCATGTTGCCTCGCAGATTGGTCCGATCGCAAAACCCAAACGAATTTTGGTTACCAGCGACCTTCCCAAGACCCGCTCCGGCAAGATTATGCGTCGACTGCTCAAAGATGCCGCTGAAGGGAAGACCGAAGCGGATCCGACGGCCCTGGCGACCCTTGCCGATCCGGCCGTGATGGAAGAAATCCTCACGAGTATGCGCCGCTAAGCCCGGTTATCTTCTAAGAAATGCCTCGGCCACCACCGCTTTGGTGGTGGCCGAGGCATTTATGTGTCGTAGAAAGTTACGGTTGTCTACGAAGACGTTCTTCGTCAGCAAATTCGCCGGATAGCTCATCCGGGTTGCGTTGGATATGGATCACTGATGCGATGACTCCACCGAAAACGGTGACGCACGCAATGATCATCATGATGATCGCGGCGGCGCTCATGACACGACCTCCTGTCCTGACTCGTCGACGGCAGAATGTTTGCCGTGTGCCGGTTCGTCTCCGTCGAGTGCGTATTCATTTTCGGAGTGTTCGCGATACAGGGCCGAGTCCTTCGGCCACGGGATCAGCGTCAGGAGAAATGCGATGACGATTAACGCGATGACCATGCCCCAACCGAACGTGTTGACGTACCAATTCGGCAAGCCACCGTATGGTTCGTCGGCGGTCAGCAAGGCAACGAGTTCACTGATCAAGGTGTAGCCCAAGACCACCGGGAGCAGGATACCGATCAAGAACTTATAGACTCCGCCCAGTCGGAACGAAGAGACCTTGTTGAGGTGGTTGACCATCCGATCGAGACGGCGTAAGAACCAGGAGACCACTACCACCGCGACAAACGAAGCGGCGACAATCCCGAACTGGTTGACGAACTTATCGGAGACATCCAGCAGAAGCACTCCGGATGTCGTACCGAATCCGAACAGTGAGATGATCGCTGCAGCAACCCCGAATGTTGCCACGACGGTCACGCGAGACCATCCGAGTTTGTCTTTCACAGCAGATATGACGACTTCAAGGATCGAGATCATTGAGGTGAACCCCGCGAAGAGCAGTGATGCGAAGAAGAGCACTCCGATGATCGGACCAAGACCCGCTGGGGCCTGTGAAATAATTTCAGGGAAGGCCACGAATGCCAACCCAATACCTGAAGTCACCACCTCATCAATGGTGACACCAGCTGCTTGTGCCATGAAACCAAGCGCAGAGAAGACCCCGATACCGGCTAGGATCTCGAAACCGGAGTTTGAGAAGCCTACGACCATCCCTGAACCGGTCAGATTCGTCCGTTTCTTGAGGTAGGACGCGTAGGTAATCATAATCCCGAACCCAACCGACAGGGAGAAGAAGATCTGACCATAAGCCGCGATCCATACGCCAGGGTCAAGCAGGGCAGCCCAGTTTGGGGTAAACAGACCGTTCAAGCCCATGGCCGCACCGGGCAGTGTCAACGCAATGCCCACCAAGATGAGGAACATAAGCACTAGCACCGGGATGCCAATAGCAGAAGCGAAACCAATTCCACGGCGTACCCCGAGCGCAAGGATGATCAGTGTCGCAACCCAGATGGCCAACATCGGCCAGAACACCCCGGGTACCACGGTGAAGTCGATCGCTGGTGTTTCAGCCACCTGAAGATAGTCCTCGAAGAAGAACGCGTTAGGGTCATCGCCCCAAGCTTCATTCATCGAGAAGAAGATATACATAGTCGACCAACCAAGGATGGCCGCGTAGTAGACCCCGATGACGACGCAGATCAGCACTTGCCACCAACCAATGGTCTCGGTCCATTTGGCCAAACGGCGGAAGGTCAGCGGTGGGGACCCTTTGAAACGGTGCCCCAGTGCATAGTCAAAAAAGAGCAGAGGAATTCCCGCTGATAACAGTGCTACCAGGTACGGGATAATGAAGGCACCGCCACCATTTTCATAGGCGATGTATGGGAAACGCCAGATATTGCCGAGTCCGACCGCTGAGCCCATGGCCGCCAGGATGAAGATCCATCGACCGCCAAAGGCCTCACGCGACTTCGATCCGGCTGGCGCCGAAGTTACTTGCGAGGACATGTTAACCCCTTAAAGCAGGTGATGTGAGCACAAGTCACAATTGACTTATGTGACCAAGGTTACGCCCTCAGTGCTCTTTCGACAATATCCCTAGGCATTTCAAGATCGGTGGTGACTAGCAGAAACTGAGCATTAAAATCATTGCAGACAATGCCCCGTAGAAACGGGCTCCGAAAGATGAGGTGCCTGACCAATCACCTCGGACACTTCTGCATTGGTGAGCGCGTACCCGATTTCAGCTTCAGCTGCACGAGCAAAGATCACGCCTGCAACCAGTCCATCTTGGTCCACTAACGCCCCGCCGGAGTTACCCTGGTGCACATCGGCAGCTAGTTGGTAAATGTCACGTAACTGTGGGTTCTCGTTATAAATATTGGCTACGTTTGCCGGACCGCGCGCTTGCACCTCTGCGCCGTTGATCTGGTGGGGGCCGCCCGAAGGGTAACCCAGTACAAAGGCCGGCTCACCGGGTTCAATAACGTCCCCGAACTCTACGGCTGGAAGTTGCGCCCCGGGCAGGGCGATGATCGCGACGTCAATATTTGGGTCAAAGGCGACCACCTGTCCGGTGAATAATTGGCCATCAAAAGATTCAACCTGGGGCGAGTCAACACCGGCCACCACGTGCGCGTTGGTTACCACTCTGTTTGCTGAGATGGCGAAACCTGAGCCCGTCTGGCTTTGGCCACACTCATATGCGCTGCCAGTGATGAGTACAGAAGAACTGCTGGCTTCCTCAACCGCAGCCGAGGGTTCAAGTTGGGGGTTTTCGACATCCGGAGTGTCGTCTCCCGCTAAATCAAGTTCTGGTAGCTCGGATGAGTCCAGCACGTCTGCCCGCACCTGAGCCACCCAAACCCGGGCACTTTCTGGTGTGAGCTCGGTGGTCCACGAAACGATGCGGGAATCCTTGAGCGCGCTGGTGATCCCAGGCACTCCCATCGCGGAAATCGAAAACGCGATCAGCGAAATCAGCACACCCGTCACGGCAGCGTTGCCAAGAGCCCCAAGAAACTTATCGATCAACCGCATGACGGGGTGACTGATATGCAACCGCAATCTGGCCCCGATACGGCGCCCCACCCACATGCCAAACCAAATCAAAAACATGGTCATCGCCACCATGGTGACAATGCGAGGTATTCCTGGCGGGACCAGTTGAACAATCACCGGCATCAGGAACACTCCCCCAAGTACGCCGGCGATGGCGCCCAGGACGGTGCCCATTGATATCCAGAACCCACGGCGAAAGCCTATGACGATGACGACGATGAGCACGACTACGAGGGCCCAATCAAGCCACGAAAGCGCTGCGATATCCCACCGTCCCATCCGCCGTTACCCAAAGATGGTTATTGTTGTTAAATCGTAGTCGGTCTTTGCATGTTACATTCAGCACCTTGCCGTAAGCGTAGTAATTCAGTTGATTTTTGGACTAATGTGGGAGAAGATTTCGCTGCTGGTTGTGACGATTTCCACATTTCCTTCTACATTCGATAGAATTGTCTGGAAGCCCAGGTCGAAAGCACTATTATTTATGTGCCCAAGAACCGGCATTCATCGGCACTTCACAACCAGTGACCAAGTACCGACCAAAGTTTAAGTTCGGCCCACAAGGCCAGTAAGGAAACCTTCACCACCATGGACCTAGACGTATTGCGCAATGCCCCGCTGTTCACCCACCTCGATGATGAGGTGTTCAGCGCTCTCACCGCGGAACTAACAGAAGTTGAGCTCTCACGCGGTGCCTCCGTATTCCACGAAGGCGACGACGGAGATCAGTTGTACGTTATTTTGTCGGGCAAGATCAAACTTGGTCGCACCGCGCCAGATGGTCGCGAAAACCTGCTAGCTATCCTTGGCCCAGGCGAAGTATTTGGTGAAATGGCACTGTTCAACCCAGCGCCACGTTCCGCATCTGCCACGGCAGTCTCGGCTACCAGTCTGGCCGGGCTGCGTCACGAGAACCTCCGAAAAGTGATTTACTCCTCACCAGAGGTTTCCATGCAGCTGCTTGGGGCGCTGGCCCGCCGCCTGTCCCGCACCAACGAATCCCTGGCCGATTTGGTGTTCTCCGATGTTCCAGGTCGCGTTGCCAAGGCCCTTCTCGATCTTGCTGACCGGTTCGGCCGTCCAACGGCAGATGGTCTGCTGGTTGCGCACGACCTCACCCAAGAAGAGCTCGCGCAGCTCGTCGGCGCTTCGCGTGAAACCGTCAACAAGGCACTGGCAGAGTTTGTCCAGCGCGATTGGTTGCGCCTGGAGAATCGCGCTGTGATCATCTTAGATCTGCAGCGCTTGCGTCAACGCGCACGCTAACGCTTCTATCGCTTTTCTATAGGCGCAAATAACGCAGCGGGACTGGAGAACTTTATCTCCAGTCCCGCTGCGTTTTTCCTACGAACCGACCGTCTCGTTTAGTTTTCTACCTTGACGATCATTTCGACTTCGACCGGGGCGTTCATGGGCAGCATCGCCACGCCGACGGCAGACCGGGCGTGGGTTCCTTTTTCGCCGAAAATTTCGCCCAAGAACTCTGAAGCACCGTTGACTACAAGGTGCTGTTCATCAAAGTCAGCAGCCGACGACACAAATCCAACGACTTTGGTAATCTGGGCAATTTTGTCGAGATCACCGATTTCCGCTTTGATCGCGGCCAGACCATTCAACACGCAAGTGCGCGCATAACCTTGAGCGTCTTCGACGCTGACCGTCTCCCCCACCTTCCCGGTAGCCGCAAGCTCCCCATCGACCACTGGCAATTGACCCGAGGTATAGATGGTGTCGCCGTCGCGCATCGTCGGCACGTAAGCAGCTAACGGCTTACTCACCGCAGGAAGCGTGTATCCGGCTTCTTCAAGCCGCTGTTCAACTGTGGACATAAAGCTCCTTGTTACGAGGTTTTGGGACGCTTGAGATAGGCGACGGGCGCGTTGCCGTCAGGACCTGGAATCACTGTGACGAGTTCCCAGCCGTCGTCACCCCATTGGTCCAGTATCTGTTTGGTGGCATGGATCAACAACGGAATTGTGGCGTACTCCCACTTTTGTTTTTCGCTCATGGTGTTAACCGTATCTTGCACCACAGCTTTGTAACACATTTGAGGTGGTGCTTCCGGTAGACTGCCACCATGGCCAAAACAAAGTCCTCAGGAACCGGTGTGCTCAAAAGCAACCCCGTACTGTCGAAACTGCTTGCGTTTTTCGGTATTTCTGCACTGTTAGGGGCCCTGGGAGCTGGCATGTTGCTACCTGCCGGAATTCTCGCAGGAGCTACCGCGCAGGTTGGCACAGAGGTGCTCGACCAACTGCCTGCAGAGCTCAATGAGGAACCGATTTCTGTGCCGTCGAAAATTCTCGATCAAGATGGCAACGAGATCGCGACCTTCTATGCTGAAGACCGCACGCCGGTAAAGCTGGAGGATATCTCCCAGCACATGATTGATGCGATCATCGCCATCGAAGACGAGCGTTTCTATGAACACTCTGGAGTCGATCCTGAAGGCCTGGCACGTGCGATGGTGCATAACGTCACTTCCGACACGCAACAGGGCGCTTCGACTCTGACCCAGCAGTACGTCAACAACGTCTTGGTGAACTACCAAAACCTCAACGGCCTACGTACCACGGTTTCTGGGACGAAAGACATCCCCGATAAGGTTCGGGAAATGAAACTGGCCGTGGCCATTGAAAAAGAGATGACCAAGGACGAGATCCTCGAAGGCTATCTCAACATCGTGCTGTTTTCGGGCCGTACCTACGGGGTCGAGGCCGCCTCGAGGCTCTTCTTCGACAAATCTGCGGCTGACCTGAACATCCCAGAGTCAGCACTGCTAGCAGGCTTGGTGCAGTCGCCGAATGCGCTGAACCCGGAGACCAACCCGGAAGGCGCCACGAACAGGCGGAATCTGGTTCTGGGGAATATGCATAAGCAAGGCTTCATCACCGAGCAAGAGTATGAAGAGGCAGTGGCTTCCGAGATTGAGCTCGACATGAACCCATTGCCATCCGGTTGCTATCACGCCAAAGACGGCTTCGAATACTTCTGTGATTACGTCCAGCGTCTCATCTTGGCTGACCCTGCGTTTGGTCCGGACCGCGAATCGCGTCAGAGCATGTTGGACCGCGCCGGACTTAAGATTACGACGACTTTGGACTCTGAGCTGCAGCAAAAGGCTGTTGAAACGGCACGCGACAATGTACCGGCGGCTGAAAACGAGGGCTTTGGTTCGGCGCTGGTGACCGTCCAACAGAACACCGGCAATATTAAAGCCATGGCTCAAAACACCGAATATGCGGTCGGTGATGAAACGGAACGCGGCGAAATATCGCTGAATTTTAACGTTGATAATCAGTGGGGTGGCGGCGGAGGATTCCAGCTCGGTTCGACCCTGAAACCCTTTGTGTTTATGGCGTGGATGGGTGCAGGCAACTCCATGCGTGACACTGTCGATGCCTCGCGCAATAACTACGACGGCGCACGTTTCCCCGCCTACTGCCTTGACGGCGGATACGCCAAGATCGGTACGGACGGTTGGCGACCTAAGAACGCTATCCGCGATATGCACAAGAAGATGCGCGCAGATTATGGTCTCTACTGGTCCATTAACACGGCCACCGTCGCAGCAGCTTACGCGACTGATTTGTGTGCCATCACGGATATCACCACGGCCGCCGGGATTCATGGAGCCGGCCCTGAACAAAAGCCCTTAGATCCATCTAACCCATCGTTTGTCTTAGGCGCTTACGAAGTGTCGCCACTGACGATGGCCAGTGCCTATTCGACGTTAGCATCGGGTGGTACCTATTGTGAGCCACGTGCGATCGAATCGATCGTGGATGCCGAGGGCAATGAATACTCGGTGCCACCGGTTCAGTGCTCCCCCGGTGCGTTGAACGCCGACAACATTAAAGAGCTGAATAATACGCTCACCCAATTGGCTGACAAGCGTATTTCAAAGGGCGAACTCGACTTCCCAATTGCTGGGAAAACCGGTACGAACAACTTCGAATCGTCGACCTGGTTCATTGGCTATACCTCAGAACTCTCGACCGCCTCGTGGGTAGGAAACTATCGAGGCGTTGGCCCCGAGTACACGCTGAAAGGTAAGACCATCGGCGGAACGTATTTCGAGAATGCATGGGGTTCGGAAATTGCGGGGCCCATGTGGGTCGACTACATGAAAGTTGCTGGTCCGAAGTACGAGACGAAGCCCTTCCCCGAGTTCGATGGCCCTACGGGCGATGTCAGTGTTGAAGGCACCGCTCCGAGGCCCGACGATTCCGACAGCAGCTCCTCGAATGATGAAGACTCCTCGGAGAGTTCTGATTCATCGGGTGACGAAGACGCAGAAAACAATTCCTCGGACAATGACTCCAACGAGTCGAGCGACTCAGAAAATGACGACTAATGTCTGAAACACTTTTTTGGCCGCGCCGGATCCTTTCTGGCGCGGCCAAAGTGTTGGCAGCCGGAGTAGTTCCTATCGCAGCCGCCACCGCCTTCGGTGCTATTTCGGCCCGCCGCTTCGGCATCCGATATGAAACTCTGCCGCTGCTGCCTCGCCGGCACCAACCGCTTCGGATATTGCACGTTGGTGATATGCACCTGGTGGCCAATGATCGCGGCAAAATAGATTTTGTTCGCGACCTGGCCGGTCTCAAGCCCGATTTTATCGTCAACACCGGCGATAATCCCGGGGGCCTCGATGCCGTCGATGATGTCCTCGAAGCTCTCGAGCCACTGCTGGAGATTCCAGGGGTATTCGTCCCGGGTTCCAATGATTTTTATGGACCGCGTTCCGCCAACCCCCTACGCTACTTGCGGGCGCCCACAACGCTCGAGACGACGGAACAGCAGCACAAAACCATCGACGCACGTACGATGTTTTCGCATTTTATCGAGTCTGGCCAATGGCATTACGTCGGCAACCGCTCGGCCACGCTGGCTCTTCGCAACGATGTAACACTCTCGGTTGCCGGTACGCACGACGCCCACATGCAAGCCGATAAGTGGCCCGGATTTGCTCACGTGGATGAAACCGCTGAGTCCGAGGTCCACCTGAAATTCGCTGTCACACATGCGCCTTACCGTCGAGTGCTCGACGCAGCGGTTGCCGACGGAGCAGATATTGTTTTTGCGGGCCATACCCACGGTGGCCAAGTCGCGCTGCCAGCCTATGGGGCGATCGTATCCAACTGTGACATTCCCACTGGGTTAGCCGCAGGATTGTTTTCCTGGCGAGCCGCCGGACGTACAAGCCTCATCAATGTTACAGCCGGCATCGGGGCTTCCCCGACGGTTCCACTACGCACTTTTTGCCCACCTGAGGCCGTCGTAGTTGATCTGGTGCCCAACACCTAAGAAGATCGACACCGGGCGATATCAGTTAAACGGTCTGCCGGTGAGACGCCGGTAGGCTTCCCGATACCGCTGCGCAGTCTTGTCGACCACGTCGTCGGGCAGCTCCGGTGGTGCCACATCCGCAGAACGATCCCAACCAGAGGCCTCAGAGTCCAACCAGTCGCGCACGAACTGTTTATCAAAAGACGCCTGCGAGGTACCAGGCTGATACGTTTCGGCATCCCAGAAACGCGACGAGTCCGGCGTGAGGACCTCGTCTCCCAGGGTGATAACCCCCTGAGCGTCGGTGCCGAACTCGACCTTGGTGTCGGCCAGAATGATACCGGCCTCCCGAGCGATACGTTCAGCCGTGGTATATAACTGTAGCGTTTTGTCACGAATCGCCTCAGCGGATTCTTTTCCGATGCGAGCGCTCATTTCAGCAAAGGTGATGTTTTCATCGTGCTCGCCAACTTCCGCTTTACCCGAGGGGGTGAAGATTGCCGGCTCAAGCTTCGAACCGTCGGTCAGTCCCTCGGGCAGGGTGATACCGGTGACAGTTCCAGAAGTCCGATACTCTGCCAGCCCCGAGCCGGTCAAATAGCCGCGGGCAATCGCTTCGATGGGGAACATATCAAGGCGTTTGACGATCATGCCTCGTCCAGCCACCTCGGCCGGAACATCGGTGGAGACCACGTGGTTGGGCAGGTCAATCTCTTCGGCCAACCGCTCGAACCACCACAGGGACAGCTGGGTCAGAATTTTGCCTTTATCAGGGATGCCGGGTGACAGGATGTGGTCGAATGCGGAAATCCGATCCGTGGCGACCACTAGCAGCGTCTCGGACGCGCCGGGTTCGGAATCGGCTGGTTCATACAGGTTGCGTACTTTACCCGAGTAGACGTGGCGCCAACCGGCAAGCTGTTGTGGTGCAGAATCGGTCATGGTGTCAGGCTCCCGGGATAGTGATTTCGCCGTTGATTGCTGCGGCGGCAATGTCGGTGCGGTAGTGGCCGTTGGGCACCGAAATTGTTTCCACTGCGCCATAGGCTTTATCTCGCGCGGTCGCGAGGTCTTGACCGGTTGCAACCACCGTCAGCAGGCGTCCACCTGAAGCCGTGAATTCTCCGGTATCACCCGCAGTGGTGCCTGCGTGCAGAATCGATACGTCTTCGAGCCTGGCGGCTTCAGCCACCCCGGTGATCTGTGCTCCGGTTTTGGGGGCAGCAGGATAGCCTTCAGAGGCCACAACGACACCAACGGCCGCGTCGTCACTGAATTTCAGGCTCGGGAAGGTCGTGCGGAGTTTGCCCTCGGTGGCAGCTTTCAGGAGCTGCCCCAGCGGAGTCTCAAGGCGTGCCAACATCGGCTGAGTTTCTGGGTCACCAAACCGAGCATTGAATTCGATGACCTGGATGCCCTTGCTCGTCACGGCCAGACCGCAGTACAGGACCCCGGTGAACGGGGTGCCGCGCTCTGCCATTTCAGCTAATACCGGGCGAGCGACTCGTTCCATGACCTCGTCAGTGAAGTCTTCGGGCAACCAGTCCAGCGGTGTGTAGGCGCCCATTCCGCCGGTGTTGGGTCCTTCGTCGTGATCAAAGACCCGTTTGAAGTCCTGGGCGGGGGCCATCGCTACCCCGTCTTTGCCATCGGCGATGACGAATACCGAAACTTCCGGGCCATCCAAGTACTCTTCGACTAATACCGGATCCCCGCCGGCAAAAATCTCCTGGCCGTGGGCGATCGCTGCGTCGCGATCAGATGTCACCACGACCCC
>JAJUIX010000046.1 GCA_029267455.1 Enteractinococcus sp.
ACTGAGCTCTCCCATAGACTCAGTAAAACTTCATCTTGTTTCGTAATTAGCGCATAAGAGGCCGGTCGCCACTGGAAATCCATATTTTCTCAGTCTAGTGGTCGCACGCCACTCAAAGTGATCACTAGACTATGAGACATGGAATTCTCGACTTCGTCGGCTGAATTTGAGGGATCTGACAGCCAATCCGATTTACCGTCCATTGTCGAACCCAAACTTCGAGCTTTATTGAGCAATGGACCTTCAAGTGTAAATCTGCACCAGGAAACCGCGCACACCGCCCGGGGCTGGTTGGATCTGGCACACGAGGCAGCATACGCAGATGATCTGGACAGGGCCTTAATGTGTGCTACACACGGACTAGCCAGTGCTGGGACGAGTCCGGAGGTTAAACTCGGACTCTATCGTCTCTTAGCGTCGGTGCATCACAAGCTCGACGACGAAACGGCGATGCGCCAGGCGATTAATAAACGCACCGAATTATTGCGTTCGCTGGGACAGTCCCATCAGGCTGATATGGAAGACCAGTTGGGATCCATTTTATTTGCCGAAGCCGATGGTTTCGCCTCGACCGTCTTAGCCGGGGTAGCCGATCAGGAACGCTCCCACGGTGAAATCGACACCGTCTTAGCCGATGTGCTCATCGGGCTTGCGGTACATCAGATGGGCCAAATGCGTGCCGATGCCGCCCTGGACCTGATTGAAGAGGCAGTGGAGTTACAGCGTCGTCGTGCTGATGCTGGGTATCGACTGTCTGCCGGGTCCTTGCCCAATACCGAAATGTTTTTAGCGCACCTGAAATTCATGAACGAAGAGGTCGACGACGCTGATGAACTGTCGCAGGCCATTTTGGAGTCCGGGTGCAATCGGGCGGTCCGGGCCGCAATGTGGATGATGCAAGCAGTGATCGCCCATCACCGCAATGATATGGCCCAAGCGGCCACCCACGGCATGCGTGCCCTAGAACTCTATGCCCGCCTACAGATCCGCCCGGGTGCAGCCTCTGCGGCCTCCCTGGTGGCGTCGGTAGCGCGGCGGGTTGACCGGCATCAGCTGTCTGTGCTGGCGTGGCGGGTTGCGGTGGACCAAGCTGAACAAGGTGAGGTCGATGAGACCCCCGGGCTGGTTGCAGCACTCGGGCATCAGCTCTTAGATGCCGGTGAGGTGTCCGAAGCCGAAGACGTCCTGAGCGGTCTGGTGACTCGCGAAAAACTCTCCGGTAATCACCACGTATTAGCTCATGCGTTGATTGATCTTGGCAATGCGGTCTGCCGACAAGAGCGCTACAAGGATGCCACCAAGCACTGGCGTGATGCCATCGATGCGTTCCTGAAGGTGGATCGCGTCTTAGAGGCGGCCCGGACTAGTCTGGCGGCTGGCATAAAGTTGGCCGAAACAGAAGATTCGAAGGTCTATCCCGAGGCTGAGGAACTACTACGCCAAGCCATTGAGATGGCGCGCGCCTCGGAAGATCCAGCAATTGAAACCCAAGGGCTACGTGAACTCGCCGGTCTGCTGTGCGAACAAACCAAACCAGAAGGTTTGGAATTATACGATCAAGCGATCGAGCTGGCCGGGAATGATGAGGTGCGCTATGTTGCCGCGGATATCACCCGTCAGAAGGCCCGCGCCTACGCACTGTTTGGCAAAACCAATAAGGCGGTTGCTACTGCACTGACCGCTGCGGACATGTTTGAAGACGAAGCCGAATTGGCCATGGGCCACGGGTGTGAATTACTTGCCGGCAAAATCCTGATCGAAAACGAAAAGTGGCTGGAAGCCACGACGCTGTTCACCACGATCGCCGATTCCGAGGGCATCCAACCGCGCATGCGCAAGGCGGCACTGCTGGGGTTGTCGACTGCACTGCGCGGTCAGGGCGAATACGAAGAGTCCAAGCGTGTCCAGTTAGAGGCCGAGCGCATCAAGGTGGATAAACCCTTATCCAGTGAGCAGGAATTTTCTGCCGAGCACTATTTTGATGACTAGGCCAGTTGCAGCAGGGCTTCGGCCCTGTCCAAGTAGGCTTCGCCCCTTGACCGCGCCTCGTCATCGGGTTGATATGACGGAATCAGACTGACCACCACCGCTGCTGCCCGAACGGCTAATGTCTTGGGGTTGGCATGGGGGGTCAATCGGTTGAAGGTTCGCATCGCGGCCTGCCATCCCCACGGGGTGGGATCGTGATGCCCCAAGACTGCTAGGTGCCCGATGAGGCAGGCAAAATCGTCCACCCGGTATCCCGGGCCCGCCCCGTCCACATCCAGGACGTGGCGCACCCGACCGGTCACCGGATCAATCAGGATGTGGGCTTCATAAAGATCCCCGTGAGTTGGCACTAATGGACCCAGGGCCAATCCTTGGTGAGCTCGTTCCAATCGGGCGCCTAATCGTTGGAGCCGGTCGTGCTGGTGTGGCATGGCCACTTGAGCGGCGCGAATGAATTCGTGATGACGATCGGCCCATGATGGGCGGTGTGGTAACTGCATCACCTGGGGTGGGAAACGATCCAGGATATCTACGAGTTCGAGCGGATCGAAGCGGTTTTTCACACCCTCCATGCGGGTGTATTCCCCCAGCGGCATTCCGTGCCCTCCCGCTAGGGCTAACACGTCAGCTACCGGTGGTGTCACCGGTTCCACTACGGGCACGCCGGCTGAGGCCAGCAGCCAGTGCAACGTATAGAGGGGCTGGGCTTCGCCAGCGCGTAAGACTTTCAAGAACAGCGTTTCGCTCAGACCGGCGGGATAGCGAGGGGCAAATTGTGCCTGAAACACTGCCCTGTTCATCGGCCGATAGATGACGGTGTGCAGCCCGGTGAGTTCACGGTTCGGGGCGAAATGGCGTTGGACTTGGGTGGGTGTGGCTGCCAGTCCGAGACCCGGCAAGAGTGGATCAGTTGGATGCTGCCATACGAAAATATTGGTCCCGGCTACCGTGGCGTGATGACCATGCGCTTCAGCAGGTACATTCGCCGTGGTGAGACCGTAATAGATTTTTCGCGTGGGTCCGTCGGGCGGGTGAGCATGGACCTCGGCGATGGCATAGTAGTGTCCTGCACGGTATTGGACGTCGTGCAAAACGGCATGCTGCAGCTGTTGCGCCTGGTGAGCGGCAACTTGGCTGAGCAGTCCGGTGAGTTCGGAAATACTGATCGGGCCGAACCCACCGGTCATTTTGACCATTGGTTTTTAGATCGCGCGGCGGCGGTTGAGTACTTTATCTAGATCCAGACGGGTGTTTGCTTTTTCTGTGATTTTGTCCTGGTACTGGTCGGAGACGCCTTCAGATAACTGCACCGCTCGCGAAGGAGTAGGGTCCTTGGGTGGTTCTAATGGTTCTGGGGCGTCCCGCTCAATCTCGGGAGCATCGAGATAAATAGGCCGCGGTAAAGGGATACGAGCCGGAACGGGCTGTGGTGTGTGCTCGACCACTTCTTCAGCTTCTTGTTCGATCTGTTGTTGCTGCTGTTCTGGCTCTTCGGCGAAGTCAAAGACTTCATCGTTGGCTGGTGCCGGTGTCCTTTGGACACTATGTTCAGCGTATGTGGCAATGGTGGTCTCAAGACCTTCAGAGATGCTGAGTTGTTCGCGTTCACGGGCACGTTTCTTGGAATCCAAGATCACGAGTCCCCGGAGGGTGCCGTAACAGGCTGCAGCAATCAGCGCGCTCAAACCTGCGATCAGCCAGGTGGAAGCACCAAATATGCCGGCAATACCTGTGCATACCGCAACAAGTAGTGCGAGTGCTCCGACCGCAAAAACCGATAAACGGCCCCAGCGAATTGAGAATCCAGTGCCGCCGGAGTGCGTCGAAGAGGGGGAAGATTTCATAGCTTTCCTTCGTTGGCGGGATTCACGTCGTTTTCGGGTACGTTGGGTGACATCCGGCCGACGAGCAAGCAAAAGTAAGCCGGCTACGACCACGACAACAACCACAATCGATGTGGCGATGTCAATTTCCGGCAGAAATCCGAGCGTAGCGGCTAACGACTCTTCAAGCTCTCGGAGACGGGTGTCCACTCTCCTTACGATATACCGAGCCTCGAGAAAGTGGTCGGGATTTCTTCGTGTGTTGCCAGGTTTGGCCTCGAGGTGTACTTAGTGCAAGCGCGAAAGGAGCCCGTCAGACGGCAATTCGTCGCGTGTTAGCGCGAAAGATTCATGGTCTCGCCACTGACCATTGATGTGAATATAGTTTTTCCGGATACCTTCGGAACGGAACCCAAGTTTTTCCACGACACGCAGCGATGGTGCATTGTCCGGAACAATATTGATCTCGATACGATGCAACCGAACCCGGGTAAATAAATAGTCGCTGGCCAGCGCCACCGCGGTGGGCACAATATTTTGTCCCGCATGGGCTTGATCGACCCAGTACCCCAGACTGGTAGACCGCATTGACCCCCACAGCACCGGAGCGGCAATCAACTGCCCAACCAATTGGGCTCGAGTTTCCCCCGGGGGTGTTTGAAAGATCGCCCACGGATACGAAACACCGGCTGCACCATCTCGATTGTGCGCTCGCACCATCGATCCATAGGTCATCGGCGCTTGACTCCCGGTCGGGTCGGTTGCCTCCCACGGCGTGAGCCAAGCGAGGTTACGCCGCCGAACTTCGTGCCACTGCTTGCGGTGGCTATAGCGCAGCGGAGCCAGCTCTAGCCCCTGATGGTCTAGAGTAACCGGCCAAGTGGTGGGCAGCGCAGCAAATCGATTCATGATCTTCCATTGTATGGTGTGGGGCGTTGATGGCTTATTTGTTTGTGAGGGATCGAGTGTCACAATTGGATCATGACTGCTGAACTCAAGGATCAACTGCGCAAACAGTTCTTTAGCCAGCGCAAGCAGCTTGGCGAGGACGAGCGGCAACGGCAATCCGAGGCCATCTGTCAAATACTGCTGGATTGGTACCGCGGCCTGGACGTGCAGCAACGTCCCACCGGGAAGGTCGCGATGACGATCAAGTTCGGTACCGAGCCGGATACGGATCCGGTCATGCACGCGCTGCATGCCGACGGCGTAGAAATTTGGGTCCCGATCTCCAATGCTGATCGGTCGATGTCGTGGGTACGGTGGTCGCCGGATGTGGCGATGGAAAAATCCAAGCTGGGTCCGATCCAGGAGCCGGTTGGTGAACGCTTTGGTCCGCAGGCCGTAGCTGATGCCGATGTCGTGATAGTGCCTGCTCTAGCAGTGGATTCCGCCGGATTCCGACTGGGTAAGGGCGGCGGGTATTATGACCGTTTCCTAGAAGTTTTGCCCAAGCTGACGGACCAGTTGCCGTTTCTCGTCACTCCGGTGTTTGATTATGAGTTCGTTGACGCCGACGCGGGCGCGTTTCCGGTTGAAGACCACGATCTACCGGTCCAAGCGGTCGTAACTGCCGAGACCGGGCTGGTCTGGATTTAGTAGTGCGGCGGTTTTTCCTCAAGCATCCAACGGTCCCGTTCGGATAGCTTGTTCCTCGGCGTGTCCGTCTTCGGTTTCAGGTCCTCAAGCCGTGGTTCTGGCCCGTCAGCGCTGGCAGGGCCCGTGCCGGCCACGGTGACGCGTCGACGACGCCGCTTTGGTTTCGGTTGCTCTGGGTCGTTGGAGTCTTTAGTCGTCATCGTCATGAGCTTTGGAAATAGCCGCACCGGGCGATGCCGGCAATTGGAGCTTTTCGGCGAACGCGTCGGTGACACTGAGTGGATCGGTGAAGACATCAATGGCCCACAGCGTATCGTTATGCCACCCGAGTCTGGCCAGCTGTGCCGGGATAGTCCGGGTTCGCGTGCGCACCGGCGTGTGGTGGTAGCGGGTGGAGCCATCATAACCGACGGCGACCGGTAGGTAATCCTCTGTATAAAAGTCGGGTCGGTGATGGTCCGGGGTGTACAGCAACAGGTCGGTAAAACCTCGGTGGTCGAACTGGTGCGCGGCCCCTCGGGCCCCGAGGTGTTGGACGAAGTCGTCGCTGAGATAATCAACCGGCTGCGAGTTTGGTGCATTGACCGGCTGCCCGACGGTGGCCGGAAGATTGATGAGCAGTTCCCAGAAGTAATAGGCACCCGACATCAGATTGTCGAACTGTATTTCCTGCGGGTGGATCGCGGTGTAGACCGTAATCTGTTGGCGAGCTCGGGTAAAGGCGGTCGCATAGTATTCGATGCCATGCTGTTCGGACAGCGGACCGAAGTGATGCACAACCTTGCCAGTTGCTGTTCGCCCATAACCCAGGGTAAAGATCACGTGATCGGCGACGATGCCGTGAGCGCGCTCCATGGGCGCGACCACGAACGCTTGGCCATTGGGTGAGGTCTCGGCGCTAAAGAATTTGGTAGCCCACCGGTGGTTGGGCAGGTTATAGCGAATCGATTCAGCAATACGTCGAGCATGCGCCGGATTCGAAGCGATCACAGCCAGGGATTGTTCTGGTTTGTCTCGGAAGTGTTCAAAGACGGTGTCGACGGTGCGCGTGACCTCGGCGGTGGTAGATTCCACGCCGTCGTCACCCATGCCCGGACTGCCGGGTTCGGTCAGGTATTCCACATGAATCCCGGTTTGGGTACTGGTTGCAACTTCTTGCGGTGTCGGTGCACGGTCGAGTCCGCCGTTGTAGAGCTGTTTGCCCAGCGTGCGTGCCAGGTACTGGTTGACGCCGCGGTGCATGATTTTCAACGGCACGACGGGCAGTACACGGGTTAGCGCCTGGTGCACCGACTCGGCTTGGCGTGGATCCGCGGGGCGTGCGGTCGGATCGATCGAGACTTGGAAGCTCACCGGCCGTCCGGAGACGGCATCACCGAAGGCCACGACCTGTTCGGCCCGCGAGATGGCCCCCAGACCGGTCGCTAAGCCGATGGTTTCGGCGTCTAAGACCAGCACGGTATCAAAGGTGATGTCGGCGGGCAGTTCTGCCAGTGCTAGCGGTGAAGTGGTCAGGATCGGGATGAGTGGTTGGAGCAGTTTGGGGTTGATGCTCAAGATGGTTTCCACATTGGCTCCGCCCGTGCGCAAGAGTCGACGCAGTGAATCGGCGGCGTCCGGGTAGCTGCGAGTAGCTTGTTCCCAACGGGTCGCCAATTTGTGGCGTACCCGGGAGGGCCCGGATTCCAGGTGGGCGGTATCAGCGATCCGAAATTCTTGTTCGAGGCGTGCCAGCTGTTTACCGGTGGTGGCGGCCAGGTGCTCATCTGCGGAGATCATGGCTTCCAGGGCAGACTGCCACCAGGCAACCTCAAGTTCCAACGTCACCTGATCGGCAGTGACTCCACGGGCTTGGAAGTCTGCCAACAGTTCGTCTAGACCTTGTTCGGTCAGCTGGTCAATGACGATGGTGCGTTCCGGCAGGGTGTGCAGGGTTTGCGCGTCGTCGACCAGGGCGGTCAACACCTCGTGCAGATCGCCCGGATCAATTTTGGTTAGGTGCTCGGCTTCGGTCACCGCCGGGGCCAGCATGTCCTGAAGACGGTTGAGGTCCTCGTAGAGTTTATGCGTGTCCTCAGCCAATGCTTCGACGCCGGTGGGGATGACGGGATTGCGCTTCGAAGTGGTCCACTGATTCCAGCCGGTCAGCTGATCTTGAACTTTGACCAGGGCCTCGTGCAGGTTGGGGATATCAACGCCGGGACGAATGTACTCGCGTGCCAACCACCGCAGCCGGGTGCGCGTCATGGCCGACATATCGATACCGTGTTCTTTCCGCCACGCTCCAGTTGCGGTGGCGGCGATCAGGTCGGTGACCGGACGGTCGAAAATATCCGGGGTGAATTTATCTAACGTATCGCGGACTTCGCGTAGCAGCTCGACCTGTTGGATCCACTCGGTGACGTTATTGCCGATGGTCAATTGGGCGTGTGCCGTAGCGGCTTCTAAGCGTGGGGCCACATCGGAGAGGTCACGGTGGACCTGTTCGGCCAGCTCGAGGGCGGCCTCGGCTTCATGCACGTTGCGTAAGCGGGCCCCGTACCAGGGAGATTCGGTGGACGATTTATCAAAAGCGCCCAGTTCTGCCGCGTAGCGCAATTGCTCGGCAACCTCTTGACGATCCACGGTCGCATCAAGGACGGAACGCTTCAGCCGCACCGAGGTAGCGGGGGCAGGATCGGCGTTCATGAGAGTGACCAGTTCGTTCATCGCCTGGATGGGTGAACACTGCCACCGTTCTCGGACCTCATGCAGCGAGTGTGTGTGGTCAACTAATTGCTGGCGCACATCACGCAGGGTTTCGTGAATGCGGCGCACCGCGGGTTCCTTGGCTCGCTCGGCACTGAGCAGGGAACGAATGAGTTGCTGCGTGACCTCTTTGGGCCCGGTATCTGCCTGGACGCTCAAGACCAGCGGGTCCAGTTGGATGCCGGCCAACCGGTTAGAAAACTCGGTCAGCGTCGAGGTGTTTTCGGCGATCACCAGCACGCG
>JAJUIX010000096.1 GCA_029267455.1 Enteractinococcus sp.
GCAACTAGTCAACGAGGTCGCCCGTGAGCAAGTCCTGTCTCGAGCCCTTCGCCCCATTGTGGATGATTACGACGTCATCATCATCGACTGCCAACCGTCGCTGGGGCTGTTGACCGTTAATGCGCTGGCCGCCGCCCACGGTGTTATCATCCCGCTTACTGCCGAATTTTTCGCGCTGCGGGCCGTCGCCCTGTTGGTGGAGACCATCGAAAAGGTCCAAGACCGCATCAACCCAGAATTGACCGTCGATGGAGTGCTCGCCACAATGGTCGACGGACGTACCTTACACTCCAAAGAAGTGATCGGACGCCTCGTGGAGGCCTTTGGTGACAAGGTTTTTGAAACCGTCATTAACCGATCGATCAAATTCGCGGACGCCACGGTAGCGGCAGAGCCCATTACGGCGTTTGCCCCTAATCATCCCGGCGCAAAAAACTACCGCCAACTAGCACGCGAGCTTGTCTCTCGTGGTGGGGCGCCGTGAGCCAGACGGCAACACAAGGACTGACCGACGAAGTTGCGGAAGAGCACGTTGGTTTTGAGCTGGCCTTAACCAACTTCTCTGGGCCGTTTGACCTGTTACTATCCTTGATAGCTCGGCGACGTATGGATGTCACTGAAATTGCCCTGGCCGAGGTCACCGACGAGTTCCTCGCATATGTGTCTACATTGGAAACTACTGAAGAGGTCTTAGAAAATTCCACGGCTTTTATGGTGGTTGCCGCAACGTTATTAGAGCTGAAAACGGCTCGACTGCTTCCCGCCGGTATCGGGGATGCACAGGAAGAGATGACCTTGCTGGAGGAGCGAGATCTACTTTTTGCGCGCCTACTGCAGTACCGGGCTTTCAAACAGGCCGCAGAGATGATCAAGCATCGCATGCAAACTCAGGCAACGATGGTGCCGCGTCAAGGTGCACCAGAGCCGCAACATGCCAACGTCTTGCCCGAACTGATCTTTGACCTATCGCCCGAGGATTTTGCGGCACTGGCCCAAGATGTGTTCACAAAATTTGCCGAGGAACCAGAAGAAGTCGGTACCGGTCACTTACACGCACCGATCGTATCGCTGGCAGAGCAAGTCGCCCTCATGACGATGCGCATCAAACAGGCCGGAAAACTGACATTTGGCAGTCTGATCAGCGACGCTAATACCACCATGGTTGTTGTTGTACGGTTTTTGGGGCTGCTCACCATGTACCGAGATCGACTCATCGACTGGCACCAGGACGAACCTCTAGGTGATATCACTGTAAAATGGCGCGAACCGCATGATTGAAGATCGCTATCAAACCCAGCTTTTTGCCCAACTTGAGGCCATCTTGATGGTCTCAGACGAGCCCCTGAACCTAGAACAACTCACGCGAGCAACCGGTCAGCCGGTTGACGTTATTGAAGCTACCCTCACGGCCATCCAACGCGATTACGACGGAGAAAATGACGGCAAAGTCCGGGGTTTTCAGCTTCGACATGTAGCTGGCGGGTGGCGCCTCTACACGCGATCAGAACACGCCGACGTTATCGCTGCCTTCATGTTGCAGGGCGCTACGCAAAAACTTAGTCAGGCCAGTCTTGAAGCACTTGCCGTCATCGCGTATTTACAACCAGCCACGCGGTCCAAGGTTGCACAGATCCGTGGGGTGAACTCCGACTCTGTCGTTCGGACTCTTCTGACCAGGGGACTTATCGCAGAAGATGGGGTCGAAGAGTTCACCGGTGCCGTACGCTATACGACAACGGATTATTTTTTAGAACTTCTTGGCATAAACTCTATTGAAGAATTACCAAAAATATCGCCACTCCTTCCAGGAGTCGATGAAGCCAGTCAACTGGCAGAAAGTCAGGATAAACCATGACATCCCGCAAGCCGAGAGGCTCCGGACGCCGCAACCGTACCCCAAAAACCGGGCGTCGGGGTGGCCCTTTTTCCGGTGCCGATTACGACCGCAATCTAGGCCCAGTCGACCGTAGCCAATACCGCCGAAAAGGCAAGGGCCAAGGCAAAAAGTCACGCCAACATGTGCCACAGGGCGAACGTCTACAAAAGGTCATTGCCGCTGCAGGCATTGCTTCTCGTCGAGTTGCCGAAGACCTCATCACCGAGGGACGTGTAGAAGTCAACGACGATGTGGTCACGGCATTGGGCACTCGGGTTGATCCAGAGAATGACATCATCTTTGTCGATGGCATCCGCGTCAATACCAAACCAAAAACCGTGTATTACGCCTTCAATAAGCCCCGTGGCGTGATCTCGACGATGTCGGATCCAAAAGGGCGTCCTTCCATCGCTGATTATGTGAGAACCACCGAAACGCGTTTATTCCACGTAGGACGCCTGGATAACGAAACCGAAGGCCTGCTATTGCTAACCAACGATGGCGACCTAGCCAACCGGTTATCACATCCCCGCTACGAAATTCCCAAGACGTATCTCGCCCAGGTCAAAGGACCGCTGCGTAAGGGCGTTGGCGATGAGCTCAGGGAAGGCATCGAACTGGAAGAAGACGGCTTGGTCTCGGTGGATTCGTTCAGCGTCGTGGATTCAACGCCAGGGCACGTACTGTGCGAAATCGTCATTCACAGCGGTCAAAATCGTGTGGTCCGTCGCTTAATGAAAGCCGTCGGTTATCCGGTCGAACGACTTGTACGTGTCGCGCACGGCCCGATCACGCTGGGGGACCAGCGCCAGGGTTCGATCCGTCAATTGAACTCGCAAGAGGTTGGCCACCTCATGGCGGCGGTGGGACTATGACGACACCGCGGTTTTCACGCACCGAGATTGTCGACACCGCGTCACTGGCCGCTGCCACAGAAACCGTCTCGAAGCACCATTCGATCCGTCAACCCGTGGTGATCGTTGGCACTGGTCTGCTCGGCACCTCCATCGGGTTAGGGCTGCGCGCAGCCGGTATTGAGGTGCTACTGTCGGATCCGTCACCATCGGCCCAGGCAGTTGCAGAAGATATCGGAGCCGGACGTGGCCTATCCGACGCTGATCAGCCGGGCACGGTAGTCGTCGCGGCGCCACCTGATGTGACCGGTGAAGAAGTCATTCAAGCCCTACAGCGCTGGCCCGAGGCGATCGTATTAGACATCGCTTCGGTCAAGACCGCTATTGCCCGCGAAGTTGACCGTGCCGTTGAGACCGGTCGCATCAGCGCTGAAGATACCCTGCGATACATCGGTACGCACCCGATGGCCGGCCGGGAACGCTCCGGCCCGGTTGCCGCCCGCGGCGAGCTATTCACCGCCGCCCCGTGGGTGTTGTGCATCCACTCCGAGACGCCCCGTCATGTCATCCATGTGGCATCAGACGTAGCTCGCTTACTTGGCGCCACGATCTACCACATGAGCCCAGAAGAACACGACGCTGCGGTGGCACAAATCAGCCACGTGCCCCAGATTGCCGCGTCACTGTTGGCCTCGCGGCTCCAGGGTACCTCCGCACAAGCACTTCAACTGGCTGGCAACGGGCTGCGCGATACCACCCGTATTGCGGCCTCAGACCCAAGTTTATGGGTGCAGATCCTGACAGCAAACGCTGAACAGATTCTGCCTGAGCTCCACGGTATGAAAGCTGACCTGGATCGGCTGATCAACACGCTAAGCAATCCCACCGCCTCGGGTGCCCGACTCGACGTAGCGCAACTGATGGATGAAGGAAATCGCGGTCAGGCACGCATCCCTGGGAAACACGGCGGGCCCGCCCAAGGCTTTGCCGTGGTCACGGTCTTAGTTGACGATACCCCGGGGGCTATCGTTTCTGCCCTACAAGCGGTAGCCGATGCAGGGGTGAACGTGGAAGACTTGCGAATGGAACACTCCTCCGGATATCAGGTCGGTATGCTGGAGATTTCCGTGGTCCCCGGCCACAAAAAGCACCTGGTCGATTCCCTGACCGATCTTGGATGGAAGGTACTGTAAATGTCAGCACAATCTCGGCTCGTCATCGCCATCGATGGTCCGTCCGGAACCGGCAAATCTACGGTCGCCCGCTGGGTCGCCCAAGACTTAGGTCTCAGCTATCTGGACACCGGTGCAAATTACCGTGCCGCCACCCTGTGGTGTATGAAAAACGGGCTCGACCTTGACCACCCGGAGCGCGTGGAAACCCAGCAAATCACCGAACTCATCACTACGATGCCGCTGGCACAAGACCTGAATCCGAATAACGTTTCTTTAGCGTTGGATGGCCAAGACATTACCGACGCCATTCGAACTGACGAAGTCACCGCCCGGGTCTCTGTCCTGTCCACGCGTGCGGAAGTACGCGAACACCTCGTGCAGCTTCAGCGTCAAGCAATCGAAGCTCGACCACGCATCGTCGTCGAAGGCCGGGACATCACCACGGTGGTCGCCCCCGATGCTGATGCACGGATTTTACTCACCGCCTCCCCAGAAGTTCGGATGGCACGACGAGGCCAACAGCTTCGAGAAACACACCAGGATCCCTCAAATGTGGAATCTGACGTGCTGGAACGCGATGCTAAAGATTCCACCCTGGTCGATTTTATGACGCCGGCTGACGGAGTAGCGGAAATTGATTCAACCGATCTTTCCCTCGAAGATACCGTCACCGTCGTCCTGGCAGAAATCCAGCGTCAACTCAATGCCAGCGGCTCTTAAGAAAGCGTTATGACAGAAGAAGAATACATCCCCACAGGTGCCGATACGGTCGATGAAGACCTGGCACACATGACCGAAGAAGAACATCAGGCTCGTGCCGAAGCGTATCTTGCTGGCCTACAGCAATACGAGTTGGCTGAAGAAGACAGAGAGGTCCTCGCGTATGCCGAGGACGACGATGTGCCTGAGACCCGGGATTTCATCCCGCCAGTGGTTGCAGTGGTGGGTCGCCCCAACGTCGGGAAATCTACCCTGGTGAACCGGATCATCGGTCGACGCCAGGCGGTCGTCGAAGACGTTCCCGGGGTGACCCGAGATCGGGTGTTCTATGAGGCAGAGTGGAATGGCAAGCCGTTTACCGTCGCAGACACCGGTGGCTGGGAATACGGAGTCAAGGGCTTGGCCGCAAAGGTTGCTGACCAAGCAGAACGTGCAGTCGAAGTGTCCGATGCAGTGCTGTTTGTCGTCGATGCTACCGTTGGGATTACCGCGACCGACGAAGCTATCGTCACCATGTTGAGGAAATCCAAGAAACCCATTCTGTTGGTAGCCAATAAGGTCGATGGTCAGTCCCAGGAAGCCGACGCGGCACTTCTTTGGGGACTTGGATTCGGCCAGCCCTATCCCGTCTCGGGTCTGCACGGTCGAGGCACAGCAGACCTGCTTGATGTCTTGATCGACACGTTGCCTGAAGAGGCTGCCCACAGCGACGTGTTCTCGGCTCACGGACCCCGCCGTGTGGCCCTGGTGGGCCGACCCAATGTGGGAAAATCATCGTTGCTCAATAAGCTGGCGGGAAGCGCACGCGCGGTCGTCGACGAAACTGCGGGGACCACCCGTGATCCGGTCGATGAATTGGTAGAACTTGATGGAAAAATATGGGAATTCGTCGATACCGCAGGGATCCGACGACGCCAGCACATGGCCTCCGGTTCAGACTACTATGCCTCACTGCGAACCAGAGCTGCGCTCGAACGAGCCGAAGTTGCCGTCGTTCTACTGGAAGCCTCCCACCCGTTGAGCGAACAAGATGTACGCATTATCCAGACCGTCCTAGACGCTGGGCGCGC
>JAJUIX010000114.1 GCA_029267455.1 Enteractinococcus sp.
GCAGAGGGGGTAATAATCGTAGCTGCCACCACGGCGGCCAGCCCAACGATGAACCACATAACTGGTGTGCGCACAAGGTGTTTCAACAACATGAGTTTTCTGTTCTTAAAGTGACCGGGAACCGGTTTTGAGTGTGGTGGGCATTTCGTCAATCGACTCCACGTCTGAACTCTGCGACGTGTCCAACGGCCTCAACGTGGTGACCGCTTCATCAGTCGAAACCCCAGGTTGAGGTGCAGGGTCATTAATCGAGCGGAATTGTAAATCCGAGACATCTTCTGCCGTGCGTGCGGTGTCGACAGGTTGATCCGCCAGTATCCCCGCACGCCAACTCCCGGCCCTGATCGAGCGGAGCTCTTCGATCTCGCTACTGGCCGCCCTACCGGAGCGAAAATCCCGGACTTCCCGAATATCGAGTTTGTGATAGACGACGACGGCGGTGACGGCCAGAGTGACCGCGAGCGCAAGAAAGCAGGCGGCAATAATCATCCAGGTTTCGTGACTCAATGTTGATTCCCCGTAACGTCTACAAATGCTTGGCTCACGGCATCCCGTGTCGGTCCCAACGCATCCGTAGCGGTTTGTAGTTGGTGATCGAGTGATGTGGTCGTTGGGCTGACCATTTCAGTCAGCGCTTGCACCTGGTCAACGAGCTCTTGCATGGCTTGTTGACCGATACCATCGGAGCGGAAATTTCGCGGATAGGTCTGGAGGGTATTGAGCACAAAATTGGCGACCTCGAGCCGGATCACGGAGTTGTCGGAGTCCGCAGCGATGGTCACAAGCTCTTGCAGATCGGTGAAGTATGGTTCGTACATGCCGGCATCGGAGCCTTCATTGATCAGCGGTACGATCTGCGTATTGAACTCAGCAATGCCGGCGTATACGCGTGCGGTGTGTTGGTCTGCGAACTCATCGGTATCGGCTTCGGCCGCGTAATCCATCCACTTAGCCGCCGCCCGTATGCGTTCCATCCGAACGGACTGGTCAACGTTTTGCGCTGAGTCCATTGTGTCGCTCTGGTAGTAATACCAGTACATTTTCCCGGTCTCATAAGCCAACTGTGCCCATTGGGCAGGATCTTCGCGTAAGTGCGGTGAGCTATCGGTGATGGCCGCGTTATACGCCTGCTCTTCGGAGGGTTCCAGGATCTCATCGGCAACATAGCGGTCAATCAGTGCCAGGTAGGGGTCGATGTTGGATGGCGCAATAGTGGTGGCGTGATAGTAGTTGGCTTCAGCATCGGCAAGTTGCGTTGCTTGATCTCCGCGGTCCATCCAGTAATCGAATTCTCGGGTTTGGCTGTACCGGGCCATCCCAACACTTGCACCTGCCAGCACCAGGGCAGCGATCGAGGCGGTGGTGACCGTCCAGAATTTCCGCCAGCGGGAGACCAGATGAGCCTGATACTCCTCATCGACTTTGCGATAATTCGCCAGCGCATAGGCCATTTCGGCACAATCTTGAAACCGCTCATCCGGGTCTTCGGCCGTAGCGGTAAGCAGCACGGTTTCTAGCCCACTGGAAAGTTCCGGGTTGAGGTCCCGGATGGGTTGTACCCCGTGTTTCTGGGGATGCACCCCGGTGACGAGGAAAAACAGCGTAGCACCCAAAGAATAAATATCACTGCGAATATCCACCGTGGTGCCGTCCGTGAATTGCTCTGGGCTGCCGAAACCAGCGGTTCCCATCTCCCGGTCATCTCCCAGGAGCGCCACTCCATCGAGTGCTTCTCCAATTTCTCGAGCGATTCCGAAGTCGATGAGCTTGACGCTGCCATCGGGGCGGATCATGACGTTGGAGGGTTTCATGTCGCGATACACCACGGCTGGTTCGCGTTGGTGCAGATAATCTAGGGCGTCGCACAGTTGAATGCCCCAGTCCACAACATCCTGTTCGTCTTGAGGTCCGGCTTGTTTGAGCAGCTGGCCTAGGTCTTGGCCGTCGACATAGTCCATGACGACAAACAGCGAGCCGTTTTCATCAATGAGATCTACGATGCGAGGAATTGCCGGATGATCGAGTCCCTTCAGCAGGGCCGCTTCGGTGGTTAGGGAACGAACCACTAAATCACGGGTGACCTGATCGGCGGTATGACGGATTTCTTTGACCGCCCACTGTTTATTCAGTGAGGTATCGATGCTGAGATATACATCTGACATGCCACCTGCACCGATGCGAGTGATAATTTTATATCGCCCGCCCACGATCGAATTTTCCGCCAGCACTGCGACCTTTCAAGAAAGTTGTCCGTTGACAATCCTCTGGCACGTTAACGGACGAGGTTTGCTGCCGGGTGACTTGAAAGTGAAAACACGGTGAATGATTGCACCAGTCAGAGGGTGTTCGTCGATGAAAGGGGAAACCACCGAGAGCATAGGCCTCGGTGGTTTCGCAGGGTGGTTATGAACTAGTTGAAATCTGCGGCAGAAAATTCATGGTTATATCCGCCGGTGGTGGTTCGTGACGCGAGTGCTTCTGCGGTGCGCTCGCCGTCGGGGCCGTGGAAATCGTGTTCCTTATTGCGGAGTTCTACGCGACGAATCTTGCCCGAGATGGTTTTCGGAAGTTCCGCGAATTCCAATCGGCGAATCTTGGCATATGGTGGCAGCTTCTTGGCGGTAAAGGCAAAGATGTCCTTGGCCGTGTTCGCATCTGGGGCATGCCCATCGGCCAGCACCACATAAGCTTTGGGTACGGACAGGCGAAGTGGATCAGGGGAGGGGACCACCGCCGCTTCCGAGACAGCAGGGTGTTCAATAATCACGGACTCTAGCTCGAAGGGTGACAGCCGATAATCCGAGGCCTTGAATACGTCGTCGGCACGGCCCACGTAGGTGTAGATGCCGTCGGCATCGCGTTCCATAATGTCGCCGGTACGGTAATATCCGCCGGCGAAGGCCGCCGCATTTTTGTCCGGGTCGTTGTGATAGCCAGCCATGAGTCCCACGGGCCGAGGGTCAGTAACTAAACACACCTCGCCTTCGCCCGGTCCTTCAACGACTTCATCAGTCGCCGGATCGATGAGCACGACATCGTAGCCGGGCAACACCCGACCCAACGATCCAGGTTTGACGTTTTGGCCCGGGGTGTTGGCGATCTGTAAGGTCGTTTCGGTTTGGCCGAAACCATCGCGAATATCAGCATTCCATGCCTTCTTCACCGCGTCGATGACCACCGGGTTCAGCGGCTCACCGGCCGCCAAGACCTTGGTCGGGGGAGTGGTCATTTGGTTGAGGTCCGCTTGAATGAGCATGCGCCATACCGTCGGCGGAGCGCAAATCGACGTCACCTGCTCCGCATCCATGACTCGCATGAGCTGGGCGGCATCAAAACGAGCATAGTTATACAAAAAGATTGTGGCTTCACCAATCAGGGGCGCGAAGAAATTCGACCACGCGTGTTTTGCCCAGCCTGGAGAGGCTACGTTGAGGTGTTTATCGCCGGGTTCCAGTCCGAGCCAATACACCGTGGACAGATGACCCACCGCATACGAGGTGTGGGTGTGGGCCACCATTTTGGACCGCGACGTCGTGCCCGAGGTGAAATAGATCAGCGCGATATCATCAGCCGGGGTGGGTTCTATTGCCCGAAAATCGGTGGAGGCCTGTAGGGAGTCTCGGTACAGCTGCTGAGGATGCACAGCATCGTGGGGCAGCGTGTCAGTTGAGGTGGTGATGACGGTGAAGTTGCCGGACACGGCATCAAACTTCTGGGTATTGGCCGGATTGGTCACAACCCATCGTGCCTCGGCACGTTCGATGCGTTCCTGGAGCTGTTCCGGAGCCAGCATGACCGTCGTCGGCAGCAGTACTGCCCCGAGTTTGATGCCGGCTAGCATGGTCTCCCACAGCTCATACTGATTATCGAGCATCACCAGTAAGCCATCGCCGCGTTGGACCCCTAAGTCACGCAACCAATTTGCCACCTGTGCCGATCGGGCGGACAACTCGGCGTACGTGGTGGAGTACCGTGACCCATCTTCTTCGAGAATCACCAAGGCTTCTTGATCGCCACGTACTTCGGAGGCAGCTACCTGATCGAACCAGTCCAGGGCGAAGTTGAAAAATTCGAAACGCGGCCAATGAAAGTTCGCACGGGCCGTTTCGATATCGGTACGGTGTGCCAGTAACACGTCACGCGCCTGTCGATACTGGTCAGTTACGGACACGGGCATGGGGGACTCCTTCGCTCAAATTACAAAAACATACTGTGGCCTCGATCCACACATGCTGTGATATAGGGTACATTGCTCAGCGCTATTTGTGGCAAACTCCGTTGCGTGAACTCGTGTGAGGTCGGGCAGCGCGCAGTGACAGAGATTTGTTTATACGTGTTCTCGCTGTCTCACATGGTGCGACGCGGTTTTTCGCACACGCGGTGTGCACGAATCGCACAGCCGCAGTCGCGAGGCATACTTCAGTGAGGGGGCACCCGCTGTACAATCGTGCAGTATGATACAGGGTGAGCTGGACCACTCTGCTTTCCAAGCTGTTATGGCTCCCGGCCACCTGCGAGGCAGCAGAGATTTTCAATGTTGCGGAAGTCATACATACTTATGAAAGAACCTACGACATCAGCTCCTTGCTCTATAGCAGGCAATGAAGCGCATGTCAGCCTTCGCAAAGAGAGGAATACAATATGGATATTCAAGGTCAAGCGGCAATCGTGACTGGTGGCGCTTCAGGACTGGGAGCAGCCACCGCGCAAGCTCTGGTAGCCCAGGGCGTGAAAGTCTATGCTTTCGACTTGGCAGCCAGCATTGAAAAAGCCGAGGCGATCGAAAACGTCGAATACCTGGAAGTCGACGTCACGAACCACGAATCTATCCGCAACGGCATCACCACGGTTGCTAACGGGGAAGACCCCCTGCGCATCGTGATCAACTGTGCAGGCATTGGGACCCCTGGACGGATTCTGTCACGCAAAGGTCCGCATGATCTGGATCAGTTTGCCAAGGTCATCAATGTCAATCTACTAGGCACATTCAACGTCATGACCCTGGGTGCTGAACTCATCGCCAAGCAGGAACCTGTAGATGAGGACGGACAGCGCGGTATTGTCATCAACACAGCTTCCGTGGCAGCATTTGAAGGACAAATTGGTCAGGCGGCCTACGCGGCTTCGAAAGGTGGGGTCCACTCACTGACGATCACGGCAGCTCGCGACTTGGCTTCGCATGGTATTCGGGTGAACACCATTGCTCCCGGCATCGTAGAAACTCCAATGATGGCTGGTATCACTCCCGAATTCCGTGAGAGTCTAGAAGCATCTGTGCCGTTCCCAGC
>JAJUIX010000144.1 GCA_029267455.1 Enteractinococcus sp.
ACCGACGGAGAAGTCGTGCCCGGACTCTACGCGGCGGGCAACGCCGGTGGCGCACCACTGGGTGGCTTCTACGGTGGAGCTGGTGGCACCATCTCGCTGGGATTGGTCTTTGGACACCTCGCCGGTCGTACTGCGGCCCGCGATGACAAAAACACAACCGCCTAAACCACTATGGCCACTCAGGTGGGCAGCAAAACCCACTTGAGTGGCCACATTGCCGCAGAGCAGACGACGAGAGCGACGTCGTCACTGTTCTAGTCTGCCCCGCGTTCATCCTGGAAATATTTCATCGCCATCCAGCCGTGCGTGACCGCGCTACCGGCACCTATCGCCGCGGCCACCATGATCGCTTCCGACAGTTCCGCTTCGGTGGCACCGGCCTTGGCAGCCGCACGGGAATGTTTCTCAATACAGTGTGGGCACTGCGTTGTGGCCGCAACCCCGAGCGCAATGAGTTCACGGGTTTTGAGTGAAAGCTCGTGGCCGTCTTCCGCAAAGGCTTGCTGGTCCAACTGGACGTACGCGGCAAAATCATCCGGTGCGCCCTTGCGGAGGTTGCGACTAAACTTGCTGTCCTGTGAATCGTAGTGCTGCATAGTGCTCCCCTTACTTGGTTAGCGGCCGGGTTTTAGTAGCACCTTGGAGTAGCCTTCCTCACGCTTATCGAAGCGCTCGTAGGCATCCGGTGCGTCTTCAAGCGGCAATTCTTTGGAGACAATGAACCCGGGCTTGGCTCGGCCAGCGATAATCAGGTCGCGCAGCGTATGCGCATACCGTTTCGCATCGGCCTGTCCGGTGCCCATGGTCTGGCCTTTCTCGAAGAATTTGCCAACTTTGAACAGCAGCTCGCCCTTTGCGGAGTGTTCATCGGGAGCGCCAGGATCGGATGGAACGTAGAGTCCAATGATGCCCAGTCCTCCGGTGGCCTTGACCGTGCCCACCAGTTGATTGAGTACCACGGCCGGTTGTTCTTCACCGTCGGGGGCGGTGGCTTGGTATCCAACCGCATCGATGCCACGGTCGACACCATAGTCCTTGACGGCGTCGTGGATCTGTTCGACGGGGTCACCGTCATCAAAGTTGATCGGCTCGGCACCCATCTCTTTGACAATATCGAGCCGGTTGGTGACATTATCCACCACGAAAACGCGGCTGGCGCCTTTCAGTTGTGCCGAATAGGCGGCCATGATGCCAACCGGACCTGCGCCATAGACAGCCACGGTATCCCCGGGGCGCACCCCGGCTAGTTCGGTCGAGTGGTAACCGGTGGGGAAAATATCGGCCAGCAGCGCGAAGTCTTTTTCGTGCTCGGTGCCTTCGGGAAGTGGCACGCAGTTATAGTCCGCGAACGGCACACGCAAATATTCTGCTTGGCCACCCGAGTATGGGCCCATGCCCACGTAACCGTAGGCACCGCCTGCGAAACCTTCAACGTTGACGGTCAGGCAGAACGCGGACTTTCCTTTGCGGCAGTTATCGCAAAAGCCACAGGCAACGTTAAAGGGCATGACGACGCGATCGCCTTGCTTGACGGCGTGCACCCCTTCGCCGACCTCTTCAACAATGCCCATGTTCTCGTGCCCGAAGGTAATACCCGGTTCGGCATCGGTGCGGCCTTCATACATGTGCAGATCGGAACCGCAGATAGCGGTCGAGGTAATCCGAACGATGACGTCGGTTGAGTCCTGAATTTTCGGATCCTCGACGTCTTCAACAGCTACTTCAAATGGTCCTTTATATACAACAGCTTTCATTACAGCAATCCCTCCTGTACGGGCTACGAGGTCACAGCCGACTCAAAAGCAGAAACGCCTGCTTCGGCAACGGTTTGATCATTGTCGACGGTGGAGCCACTGACCCCAACCGCACCGATGACGGTGCCGTCGTCGAGCTTCAGCGGGATACCGCCCGGGAAAGTAATCAGCCCGTTGTTAGAGAATTCCAGGTGATACAGCGATTCGCCAGGCTGAACGGCGTCAGATCGCCGGTTTCCATATCGAAATAACGTGCGGTGCGGGCTTTCTTAATCGAAATGTCAATACTGCCCAGCCAGGCACCGTCCATCCGGTTGAAGGCTTTGAGATTGGCGCCTGCATCGACGACTGCAATGTTCATCAGCAGGTCGAGTTCTTCGGCCCGTCGTGTGCAGGCATCTACCACGGCCCGGGCAAGTTGTAGGGAAATATCTGAGGTATTGCTGGTCATGTTGCCACTCCTTCTTCATGAATTACGGGTGCGGATGACCAGACGTTTGCGAGGGGTCGCGCTGTAGTGGACAACGTCATGCTCGCGAACGCCTCATGTCCCATTCTGGTAGTTGAAGTGACTTTTCGAAAGAGGTGGGGTTTGATATTCGGGGTCAGTCGCCTTGCAGACGCGTCAGATGCCGTTGCAAATCCAAGGGTTTGCGGGGTTTCGTGCGGCGTTTGTCTTCTGGCACGCCACCGACGTAAATCCACCCGAGCAACTGCTCTTTCTCCTCAAGCCTGTGCGCTTTTCGCATGACCTTAGAGCGAGTCGCATCGCCGGTTCGCCACATGGTGCCCCAGCCCGCCTCAGCTAATAACAGGGTCAGGTAGTGGGCCACGCCGGATGCCACTGCTTCTTGCTCCCAGTACGGTATTTTGTTTGTTTTGCGGGGTGACACAACGACTGCCAGGACCAGGGGCGCTCGAGTAGCTTTGGCGATACCCTTTTCCACGCTCGTGTCCCTAGCTTTTGCTAGCGCTTTGCCAAGAATTTCTCGATCATCCCCGCGGATCTCAATGATCCGCCAGGGCCGCAGTCGAGAGTGATCCGGAACGCTGGATAGCACACTCATCAGGTGTGCCAGTTCCTCGTGGCTCGGTGCTTCGTCCGTGACTTTCGACCGCGAGGCACGCTGCGCCATCGCTTCAAAAACTGGGCCCGGAGAAGAATTTTCGGCGTTCATACTCATCTTTCAATGTCGCGTTCGCCTTGATAGGACCTGCCTGGAGGACAGGAAGTGGTGCCTATATTACTGGACCATTACGTCTCAGCATTCGGTTTTCCGCAGGATTTTTCAGCTACCCTAGTCACGGCTCACTTTGCCGGAATGCCTTTGCCCAACCGATTCGTTCTAGGACCAGCATGTTTGCTACACCGCGTAAATTCTTCAGATTCTTTGCCATCGCGGAGGTGATTTCCTGGACGCTGTTAATCACTGGACTCATATTGCGAGCCACCCAGGGGTGGGACCTGGCCGTGACGATCGGCGGTGGGATCCACGGTTTCGTATTCCTGGCATACGCGCTCACGGCCGTGATGATGACAAAGAACCAGCGTTGGTCAGCCGGACCAGCCGCCATCGCCATTATCAGCGCCGGTATTCCCTACGCGACCATCCCGGTTGACATCTGGTTACACCGAACCGGCCGACTCGATGGTGAATGGCGACGCACCCCCACTGATGATCCCAGGGACCACACCTGGCATGACCGTCTTCTCCGTTGGGTCATCAACCACCCCGGACGCAGTATCCTGATCGGGCTGGCCGCGGTGGTCGTGGTCTACATCATCCTGTTATTGATGGGCCCGCCGGTCTAAGCCGACTGCGTTAGTCAAACCAGCCGGTTTCAAAATCAATGAGCCAGTGGTTTCGCAGCGTCAGCGCCCGCTCTATCACAGCCAAAATACTCAGCACGAGCGCCGGCGTGGACGCCCATTCTGGTAGTCGCAGCGGCGAAGTAAAAGGGTCCACAAATTGTTGGGCAAACTCAGTATGGGAAAGCATCTCCGCCAGCTGTAACAGGCTAAACGGCAACAGCGTCAATAAAATCACGACGGCCAAGATGCCGATCATCCGACTGACCAGCGGTGCGCGCTGAGCTAGTCGCGCCCGGAGGCCTTCGGCGCTCGCCGGATCGGGTTTCAGCACGCGAGTCGCTCCGGTGGTGTCGACATAGTGCATGCGTTTCAACCCATAGGTTGTAGTCGCGACCTCGATTGTGCCACCTTCGACGGGAAAGGCTGCGGGCAGTTTTGCCCGTGCGTGATGCGCGCCGTTGAGGTACAGATCTGCCTTTTCGTCCCAGTCGAAGTACCGGACGTTGACCGCATAATGTTTCAGCTGACCGTCTTGGGTCTCCAGCGGTGCATAGAAGAGCGACCGGCCGAGCATCTGCCACATCCGAAATGGTTTCAAAGGATGCCCGTCTCCGGGTTGGATCTGTTGCTTTTTGCGCCCAAAACTCCACCCGGAGCTTTCACCGGTCGAACTCATAGTGTGCTTTCTTGTGTCTGAACCTGCAACTCTCAG
>JAJUIX010000061.1 GCA_029267455.1 Enteractinococcus sp.
ACCGGGTGGTATTCCATGGGTGGACGGCCGCGGTGGCCCGTGTCGATGGGGACCCGGTACAGCAGACCCTCGTCTTCGAGGACACGAAGATGATCCCGGGCAGTATTGACGTGAAGGTCGGCGGCTGCTGCGAGGGCTTTGAGAGTTTGACCGGGTTGCCGTTGGACCGCGTGGAGCAGTTTGAGTCTGCTGCTTTCCGTCAGGCCCCGGTAATCGGTGATTCTGCGAGGCATGCTGGCATCATAAGCACACCGGCGATGTTACCGGCCAGTTACTTCGCGATGAGGCGGAAACGCTATCTTGAGGTAGCGCGACCCCTGTTCCGAGCCCGGACGATGCGACGGATCATATCCGCTAGGAGGATGGCGGCCACGACGAATAATATGATGGCCACGATATACATATCGCCAACGAGGAACCTCACACCGACGATAATCGCTAACAGGCTGCCAAGGATTTCGGCGAATATACCAAAAAAGCCCAGTTCGGTGGCTGATTTCCCACGGTCTGGTTGTTGAGGTGATGTCGTGTTGTCGTGTGGACTCATGCGCCTCTCCCCTCTCAGAAGAAGGATGCTCTAGCTCTACGCTAATGCGTGGCTGGTCCTATGTGAAGAGGCCACCCGATGGGTTGACTTGCATTTCGAGCACCGATGCACTGCCTAACCACCGAATCTTGCCTGCGCAACACTTTGGTACCGCGAGGAGGTGTGACCGTCGCGGCTTTTCACGAGGTGGACCCGATCGGCCGTCCACGTGATGGGTTCGACGGCGTGGCCTGCGAAGATGTCGTTTCCTTTGATCGGCACCGGACGGATCCGGCCTAAGCTCACATGCCCGTAAAATGGTCTGCGCCCGGTCCACCGATCAGAGGAAAGGTGGCCGAGTTCTTCAACGAAGGTGGTGCCGGCCTGCTCTGCTCCGGTGGCTGCGAGCACCAGACTGTTTCGCCCCAACCAGTGCGTTTTTCCGTGGATGGTCACGGTGATCGACTCCAGCTGGGACGCCACCCGGTGCATTTCGTGCGCCAGGTGCTGCTCGTCGTCAATGTGCCCGACAAACAGCAGGGTGCAGTGTAAATCTTCGGGAGCTGTCCAGGAGACCTTGAAGTCGTGTGCGGCAGGTAACGAGGCCTGGATGGCTGCAGTGAAATCGGCCAGTTGTGCTTGAACGGCTGGCGGAGCCATGAGACCTATGAAGTAGCGTGCCATATATACTCCCCCGGTCTTTTCCGGTGGCGCCTAGGAAACTGCAGGTTTCTGGGCCCAGTGAATGGCCATCGTACCGAACATGTAGGTTTTATACCCGGTGGCCACGAAGCCGGCCTCTTGCATCATGGCCTCGATACGGTCGGCGGTGTGGAACGCGCGCGAGGTGCGGGAGAGGTATTCATACGCCTCTGGTGTCTGCGTGATGGCATTGGCCAGCCGCGGGACGACGTATTTGATGTAGGCGGTGGAAAACGGCTTGATCACGTTCCGTGGTGCCGGTGACATTTCCAGGCAGCTCATCATCCCGCCTGGTTTGAGCACCCGGTATTGTTCCTCAAGCGTTGTGGCGATATCGGTGACGTTGCGTAGCAGATAACCGTGCGTGACGGCATCGAAGGTGTTGTCGTCATAGGGCAGCGCCATGGCATCGCCGGTCTGCCACGTGATGTTTTTGCCACCGGGACGACGGCGTGCGACGTCGAGCATTTCGCTAGAGATGTCCAGCCCGTGGACTTCCGCACCATATCGCTGGTTTGCTGCCTCGAAGGCGAGATCACCGGTGCCGGTGGCGATGTCTAAGACTTTCGGGGTGGGGCCAAGTTTGACGGCATTGACGGTTTCGCGGATGAAGCGGGGTTCCTGACCCCAGGTCATGACCAGGTTCATGAGGTCATAGTTCTCGGCGATGCGGTCAAACATATCGGCCACGGTGGCACCGTGGGCGTCTACGGCTGCATGATGTGTCGTCACCCTGCTAAGCCTAACACCCACGGTGTGGCCGACGGTTTTACTCTTCGATGATGCCGTAGACCGTCAGTGTTGCGCGGCCCAGGGTCTTCCCGAAGCGGTTGAATCCGAAGAACGCATTCGAAGCGTCTCGGGGAATGTCGAGTTTTTCCACACTGAGTGCGTGGATGGTGATGTTGTAGCGGTGTGCTCCGTGCCCTGCTGGTGGGGCTGCACCGATGAAGCCCCAGTCGCCGCCGTCGTGTTTCAGCTGGAAGGCGCCTTCGGGCAGGCCGGAACCGTCTGGGCGACCGGCATTTTCGGGTAGTTCGGTGACGTGAGCTGGGATGTTGCCCACGGACCAGTGCCAGAAACCGGAACCGGTGGGTGCATCTGGGTCAAAAATGGTCACGGCATAGGATTTCGTGCCCTCTGGGGCGCCGGACCAGGACAGGTGTGGGGAAATATCTTTTCCGCCGGGTACGCCCATGGCGCCGGAGTATTGGGCGAGCGGCCATTCTTCGCCGTGGGTCACCGTATTCGAGGTGACGGAGAATTCGACGGCTTCTTCGAGACGAGCAAACTTGTCATTGCCTATGCGGGCGAGTTCATCAATATCAACCATGCTACTCCTTGAATGTTGAGTGATCGTTGGATACAGCATCAGCCTATCGGACGATCACAGCAATGAGCCCGGGTCGGCGTGCTACCGGCCCGGGCTCATGATGTTTCGTGGTGTCAGTTATTCCTTCATGAAGCCTTCAGTAAAACCTTTGGCTTTGTTTTTCGTATCTTCGACACCCTCTTTTACTTTGCCTTGAAGGTTTTGGCTTTGGCCTTCGGCTTCTTTCTCTTTGTCACCCGTGAGTTTGCCAGCGCCTTCCTTGATTTTTCCAGTGACTTTATCTTTCATGGCGTCTGCTTTGTCTTCGGCTCCCATTAGTGATCACCTCTGATTTTCGGGGACAGGTTCACTCCTGACGCTAACGGTCCCCGGGCAGAATGTCACCCGATTTGAGTGAATTTTGAGGTAACTACCAGCCAACCCATGGGTGCACGCTACTCGATGGTCGCATTGAATTCGACGATGCGTTCAATCGCGCGCTCCACCGCGTCGTAGCCGGCGGCAAAGGAAATTCGAATGAATTGGTCACCGGCGACGTGGTCGAAATCCACGCCGGGGATCACCGCCACGTGAGCGTGCTGGAGCATATCGGCCGCATACTCCACGGTATTGCCGTAGTGGTCCAGGATTTTTTGGGATGGTTGAGTGTAGTAATAAAAAGCCCCGTCCGCGGGGGCGGCGTTTCGCCAACCCAGTCTGTCCACATTTTCCAAAACTAACTGGCGGGTGCGGGCGAATTCGGCTACTTCGGCATCGGATTCGTCATACGCGTCCTGGCTAAAAGCTTCGATGGCAGCATATTGCGCAGCCGCCGGTGGGCACAACGAGATCGAGCCGGCGAGCCCTGAGACCGCCGGTTCCAGGTCTGCAGGCATAAGCATCCATCCCAGCCGCCAACCGGGCATCCCCCAGTATTTGGAAAACGAGGAAATCACCATCCCATTGCGGTCAAACTCCCACGCAGAGGTACCGCGGTCATCGCCGTAGGTAATGCCGTGATAGATCTCATCCGAAACCAACCGCACCCCATTCTCGGCGCACCAGGTAGCAATCTGGCGCATGTCCTCGCGCGTGACCATGGTGCCGGTGGGGTTATTGGGCGAGGCCAGAATCAGTCCGTCCAGCTGGTGTTCGGCATGATAATCGGCTAACAGGTCGGCGTTGAATCGAAAGTTGGTCTCTAACCCCGCTGGCAGGTCGACGACGTCGACATCAAGGGCCCGCAAAATATTGCGATAGGCAGGGTAGCCCGGGCTGGCCAGCCCCACTCGATCACCTGCGTCAAAGGCCGCGATAAAACCCGTCACGAATGCCCCGGACGAACCGGTCGTCACAGCCACGGACGTGTAATCGATATCGAGGCCATACCAGTGACGATAGTGGCCGACGATGGCTTCGCGCAGCTTCCTGGTACCCAACGATGGGGTGTAGTTGAAGATGGGCACTTCGGCATTGTGGAGCCGAGCGGCTTCCCGGTTCACGGCGGCTGGCGCTCCCCCACTGGGTTCACCTGCACCGAGGGAGATCACATCGATGCCCTGGGCCTTCATGGTCTCGACCTCGCCGACAATATCCATGACCTGAAAGCGATCCACTGCCGAACGACGACTGGGGGAAAAGTTTGAAGCTGCCATGTTTCCAGTATGCCAAATGGCAACCCACGGGGTGAATGGTTAGAACCCACCGTCTGCCGGTGCCATATTGGCAAACCGTGAATAGTGCCCCTGAAAAGCCAGCTCAATGGTTTTGGTCGGGCCGTTACGGTGCTTGGCCACAATCAGATCGGCCTCACCGGCACGGGGCGATTCCTTGTCATACATGTCTTCACGGTGCAACAGAATCACCATGTCAGCGTCCTGTTCAATCGAACCCGACTCCCGGAGGTCAGAAACCTGTGGGCGCTTATCGGTCCGTTGCTCTGATCCACGGTTCAGCTGCGACAAGGCGATGACGGGCACATCGAGTTCTTTGGCCAAAAGCTTCAGGGCGCGAGAGAATTCTGCGACTTCTTGTTGACGAGATTCCACTCGCTTACCGGAGCTCATCAACTGCAGATAGTCCAGCACCACCATTTTGAGGTTGTGCTGCTGTTTCAGACGACGACACTTGGCGCGGATCTCCATCATCGACATGTTTGGCGAGTCGTCGATGAAAAATGGGGCTTCATTTAGCTTCTGTAGGGTCAGGGCCATTTTGCGCCACTGGCCTTCATCGAGGGTACCTTTGCGCAGATCTTGCAGCGAGATGGTCGCCTCGGCTGATAGGAGCCGCATCGCAATTTCAGTCTTGGACATTTCCAGAGAGAAAAAGGCGGTGGTCATGCCGTGACCGATGGCTGCTGCACGAGCAAAATCTAACCCCAGTGTCGATTTACCCACGGCGGGGCGGGCAGCGATGACGACCATTTGGCCCCCGTGCAATCCCTGGGTCAGTTCATCAAATTCCTCGAAGTTGGTGGGAACCCCGGAGATGCCATCGCCAACGGTCGAGGCCGCCTCAATTTCATCAATCGTTTCGGCAAGGATATCGCCCAGCGCAACGTAGTCTTCGCCGGTGCGGTTTTCCCCAACCTTATATATTTCGGCTTGGGCTTCATTAACGATATCTTCAACTTCGCCATCGGCGCTGTAGCCCATCTGGGAGATTTTGGCGCCCACATTGACAATGCGGCGCAAAATCGCCTTTTCGGCGACAATTTCGGCGTAAAACGCGGCGTTCGCGGCAGTGGGAACGGCTTGCACCAGGGTGTGGATTTCGGCTGCGCCCCCGGCGCGCGACAGCTCTTTGCGCCGGTCCAACATAGAGGTCACCGTGATCGCATCGGCTGGTTCACCGGCTGCAAAGAGATCTGTGATGGCGGTGTAAATCAGTTCGTGACCGGGGGAGTAAAAGTCATTGGGGCGCAGAATTTCCGATACTTCAGCGATCGCATCGGTAGAGAGCATCATGGCACCCAGTACCGATCGCTCCGCGTCAAGATCTTGAGGAGGAGTTCTGGTGTGTGCTGATACTCCGTTGGCGATTTCCATTGCGTTAAAGTTTGCCATGATTCTCTTAAGAGTACCCTCCCCTGCCCCGGCAAGATGATGCCTCAAAACTTGAGCCCGTAGAGCGGCCGATGCACGCATCTTTCGATGCCAATACCGACCGCTACGAGCTAGTACCCGATGACGATACTCCGCAAGCGGATGTCTATCAACTGTGGATAAGTGCCTTCCTGTGGATAACTTGTGAATTACTTTGCACAGGTTGTGCACAAGCTGTGGATGACCGGTGGAATACTTATGCACACTATCCACACACACGTATCTGACATGGAGCTTTGCCGCCCACAGCCTGTGGATTGTGGATTTTTTACCCCTATTTTTGACGATTTGACAACACAAATTTCAGGTGGATTTAACTCTATGCACATCTTCTGCACGCGATTTCCACAAGTTTTCCACAAGCTGTGGGTAAACTACATTCATGTCATTCCACAGAGGTTCGGCATGATCTCCGGCATGTCGTCATGGTGGTCGCTTTCGAGACTAAAACTCTCTTAAATTTCAAGTCCAACTTTAAGCTCAATCGACTCGCTGCTTTTGCTCGATTTTGCGTCGATTAAACTTCGTTCGGTGGAAGAGGAATCTTTTTCCGGGGCCCCAAAAAATTGTTCACAAATTGTTCACCGGTTTGTTTTCGACGATTCGTAGAGACGTTGGATTGCCGTAGCATCATCCACTGGCCCCTGACCCCGGCCACGCCCTGCCAGTGGCGTCTTTCGAGCCCCTCCGGTCGTGACACCAAGCGGGTATCACTCTCAGTCCCTCGCCAATAGCTCTCACAGGCCGACTGAACGATGCAGAATCCCCATACCACACTTGCGAGCCTGATGGTGGGGCCTACCCCTTCCCCGGCGCCCGCTCCTGAGTAAATAGTGATATATATCACTTTCACTTGGAAAAGCACAAGGGTGTAACTTGTTCACACTTGTGGGAAACCCTGTGGATAACTTTTAGCTTGAGTAGTCTCGCTCACCAAAAATCGCGGTCCCTACCCGCACCACGGTGGCGCCTTCCTCAATAGCAATTTCGTAGTCATTCGTCATGCCCATCGACAGGCCGCCCTCACCGATAAGTTCTGGTCTCCGGGCGCGCAGATCATCCCGCAGCGTGCGGAGTTCAGCGAAGTTGTCCCGAATGACTTCTTCATCGTCGGTGTGAGCAGCCATGGTCATCAGGCCCTTGACCTTGAGTGCTTCAAACTCCAGCAACTGCTCGAGGAACGCTTCGACCTCACGGGGCTCTAGGCCCGATTTGGATTCCTCTCCGGAGACGTTGACCTGCACGTAGACGTCGAGCGTGCGGCCAAATTCTTGCAATTGGCTCTCGAGACGTCGCGCGATACGGAGCCGGTCTAGGGCCTGAAATTCATGCGCGAACTGTGCAACCGCACGGGTTTTATTGGATTGCAATGGCCCAATGATGGCCCAGTGCGGGTCCAACTCGGCCATGGCCTGCGCCTTCGCTTCGGCTTCCTGAACCTTATTTTCCCCAAACTGTGTCACACCGGCGGCGTACGCTGCACGTAACCGCTCGACAGGCACTGTTTTGGAAACTGGCAGTAAGCGAATGTCACTGGGATCTCGGTCAGCTCGTTTCGCAGCGGCCGCGATGTTCTCTCGGACCTCAGTCAGTGCTTGGCGGAATTCGTCTTCAGTAACTGCGACGCGAGGCGCATTCTCAGGCGTGGACATGCCCAAAATGTAACATAGAGGCAGATGTTCAAGCCTTTACCCCCGTCATCATGGGGCCGTTGAGGAGTTTTGTGACCCAGTCTTCTACGAACCCTGACCCGGTTGCGTCCATCACCGCAAGCACAGCGGCAGAAATTGCCGAAGCG
>JAJUIX010000171.1 GCA_029267455.1 Enteractinococcus sp.
CGGCTGATGCTAACCAGCTCATATCGTGGTTGGGCCCGGCAATAAAACCGTCGAGTGAACAGGTAAATCCCCAAACAACTTTGTTCATGATCTTCACTTCTCACGCATGGGTTTCTCGAGTTGTTGCGAGTGTAGTTCAACTCAGGGATTCGTGCTATGAGGTGTGGAAAGAGGCGGGCGAGCATAGAAGAGGCTTCACCAACACGGGCCGGCCGCGTGGACGCAGTGACTAGTGGTGTAGTCCACACAGGGATAGGTGCTGTTACTGATGGAGGGCTCATGAGCGGAAGCCTTGTGTTGTTCGACAACACCACAATGTTGAGCTGTGAAGGCTTCACGCAACGTACCAGTGCAAAAACTCTTCGCGCCGAGGACTAAGATAAATGCGGTGAGCAGTGTGTGCTCACGACAGTGTTTTCCTATTATTGAAAGTGTGTCGTCCGTGTCCAAACCAGTAGTGCTCATTGCAGAAGAACTCTCTCCGGCCACCATGGATGCCCTTGGTACCGACTTCGAGATTCGCCACACCGATGGTTCCGACCGTGACCAGCTGCTGCCAGCCCTAGCTGATGCCGAAGCGATCTTGATCCGCTCCGCTACGCTCATGGATGCTGAAGCGATCGCTGCGGGAAAGAACCTGAAAGTGATCGCACGAGCAGGCGTCGGACTGGATAACGTTGACACTCAAGCTGCCACCGAAGCCGGCGTGATGGTGGTCAACGCTCCAACCTCGAATATTATCTCTGCCGCCGAACTCACCTGTGGACACATCCTGGCTGCGGCCCGGCACATTGCACCGGCAAACCAGTCACTGAAAGCCGGTGAGTGGAAACGCTCTGCATTTAAAGGCGTCGAGCTCTACGAAAAAACACTCGGCATCATCGGTTTGGGACGTATCGGTTCACTCGTTGCCGAGCGCATGAAGGCCTTTGACATGAACATCCTGGCCTACGACCCATACGTCACCGCAGCTCGCGCGCAGAAAATGGGTGCGCATTTGGTGAGCCTGGAAGAATTGCTTGAAGCCTCAGATTTTGTCACCATCCACATGCCCCGCACCCAGGAGACTATGGGCATGATTTCTGATGAGCAGTTCGCGCTGATGAAAGACTCGGCCTATGTCATCAACGTAGCCCGTGGTGGTCTCATCGACGAAGATGCGCTTGCTCGTGCGCTCGAACAAAAGCTCATCGCCGGTGCCGGCATCGATGTGTTTGTGAATGAGCCCGCCAAAGATCTGCCGTTTTTCAAATACGATTCGGCCACCGTCACCCCGCACCTGGGAGCTTCAACGGAAGAAGCCCAAGAAAAAGCCGGCGTTGCCGTGGCCCGCTCGGTTCGCCTGGCACTCGCCGGTGAGCTGGTGCCAGATGCCGTCAACGTCGCCGGTGGCGTCATCGACCCATATGTCCGGCCCGGTATCCCGCTGACCGAAAAACTCGGCCGGATCCTGTCTGCCGTCATGAAGGGCCACTCGGTGTCTGCCATTGAGGTAGAAGTCGCCGGCGAGCTTGCTGAAAAGAACGTTGACTCGCTGAAACTGGCCGCGCTGAAGGGAATCTTCACCGACGTCGTGAGCGGACACGTCTCCTACGTCAACGCGCCGGTATTGGCTGAAGGTCGCGGTATCGAAACCCGCCTGGCCACCACACCGGACTCACCGCACTACCGCAACACCATTACCGTCAAGGCGGTCTCGGCAGCCGGTCAAGAATTCAGTGTGGCCGGAACGTTGACCGGGCCAAAACAGATTGAAAAGTTGGTCGGCATCAACAATTACGAGTTCGAAGTGGCTATCGCAGACCACATGCTCGTGCTGGAATACCAGGACCGTCCCGGCGTGATCGGTACCATGGGGATGCAGCTGGGCGATCGCAATATCAACATCGCGACCATGGACGTCGCCCTGCGCGTTGATGAGGCCAAGGCCCTGGCCGTGCTGACCTTAGACTCTGCACTGCCTGCTGGTCTCCTGGAGCAAGTGGGCGAAGCCATCCACGCAGCCCGGACCGCCGAAGTTGACTTGGAGGAAACCACCCGGTGAACACCTACTATCTGACAACGGCCATTGCCTACCCAAACGGTGAGCCACACATTGGTCACGCCTACGAATACATTGCAACCGATGTGATGGCGCGGTTCAAGCGGCTCGACGGTTATGACGTTCGCTTCCTGACCGGCACTGACGAGCACGGTCAGAAAATGCAGCAGACCGCAATGGAAGAGGGCGTCACTCCTATGGAGCTGGCCACCCGCAACGCTGGCTTCTTCCAAAAGATGGACGACGAAGTCCTCGACATCTCCTATGACCGGTTCATCCGGACCACCGATGAAGATCACAAGGCTTCGGCACAGGAAATCTGGCGTCGTATGGAAGCCGCCGGTGACATCTACCTGGACACCTACTCCGGGTGGTACTCGGTTCGTGATGAACGCTACTTTGCCGACGACGAGACGCAGGTGAACGACGACGGCGTTCGGATCGCGATTGAAACGGGCACCGAAGTCACCTGGACCGAAGAAGAATCCTATTTCTTCCGGCTGTCCAACTACACCGACAAACTTCTGGAACACTACAAAGCCAACCCAGACTTCATCGCACCGAAAACTCGGGCCAACGAAGTCATCCGCTTTGTCGAAGCCGGACTCGAAGACCTGTCGATCTCGCGTACCTCATTTGATTGGGGTATTCCGGTTCCGGAACCCGTCAGACCAGAACTGGCCACAGATAAACAACACGTCATGTACGTGTGGGTCGACGCGCTGACAAACTACATCACGGGTGCGGGTTTCCCAGATGCCGAAAGTGACTTGAAACGTTACTGGCCGGCAGATTTGCACGTCATCGGTAAAGACATTTCGCGCTTCCACTGTGTCTTCTGGCCAGCGTTCTTAATGTCGGCCGGAATTGAGCTGCCCAAGCGGGTCATGATCCACGGCTTTTTGAATAATGAAGGCGAAAAGATGTCCAAATCAGTCGGCAACGTGGTGCACCCAGCCGACTGGGTTGAGCGGTACGGCCTGGACACCGTGCGCTTCTTCTTGCTGCGCGAATTCCCCTTCGGTTCCGACGGGTCGTATACCCACGACGGCGTGATCCGCCGCAAGAACGCTGACCTGTCGAATAACCTGGGCAACCTGGCACAACGCAGCCTGTCGATGGTGTATAAAAACCTCGACGCCAAGATCCCAGAACCGGGTCCGCTGACACCGCAGGATGAACAGATCCTAGCGGAAGCCGCCGACCTGTTGGAGACCTGGCGCGGTTACTTCGAAGTCCAAGACTTCTACCGTGCCCTGGGTGCGGCATGGAAAGTGCTCGACGACACGAATAGCTACTTTGCCGACCAGCAGCCGTGGGTGTTGCGCAAGACCGACGAAGCCCGTATGAAAACCGTGCTGTGGGTGACCCTCGAGGTGGTACGCCGGATCGGGCTGCTCATCCAGGCGGTCATGCCCGACGCAGCAACCAAGTTGCTCGACGCCCTGGGTATCGAAGCCTCTGC
>JAJUIX010000190.1 GCA_029267455.1 Enteractinococcus sp.
AGGATGATGCGCCACGTTTTTGGCGCACCGTGCTCGTCAATCCCATTGGCTGAGACGAGATAGCACGAGGCTGGTGATCCCGGACCGGGAAATGAGCCTGATGCGCCGATAATGGTGAGCTGCATGTCCTGGATTCCTTTGCACTAGTGTGCGGCAGATGTACTACTGGGGGCATTGATTACCGACAGTGTACCGGTCGGGAATTGTTCTGCTACCGTACGAATCTGAGTTACGCCGCCCACTTCAGGGCCGAGGAATCGCTGGGCCAGCTGGGCAAAGCTGCCCGGGTCACCGGTGGACATAAACTTGTGGCGCGAGCCCGCAGGCGGATGGTGGTTATTCGCACCGGCCGGGTTTTCCAGACCGTGGCGAACCAACTCGCGATACACGGCACGTGCCGTCGACTCCGATGACGTGACCAAGTTCACGTGCTCGCCCATGACATAACTGATCACTCCGGCCAGCAGCGGATAGTGGGTACAACCCAAAATCAGGGTGTCGACGCCAGCAGCTTTGAGGGGCTCGAGATACTCTTCGGCCACGCTCAGCAGTTCATCGCCGGTGGTGATACCGCGTTCGACAAATTCTACGAATCGCGGGGCCGCCGCCGAAGTGATCTCCAAGTGCGGAGCCGCGGCAAACATATCCTCGTAGGCACGCGAGGAAATGGTCGCCTCGGTACCAATGACGCCGACCTTGCCATTTTGAGTCGAGGTGACCGCCCGCTGTACCGCGGGTTTGATGACCTCGACCACGGGGATCCCATAGGCCTGGGTATAGCGTTCCCGGGCATCACGCAGCACCGCGGCAGTTGCCGAGTTACACGCAATGACCAGCAGTTTCACCCCGGCATCCACGAGCTCATCCATGATCGTCAGTGCAAGGCGGCGCACCTGGGCAATGGGTTTGGGCCCGTAGGGAGTATTTGCCGTATCACCCACGTAGACGATGTCCTCGTTGGGTAGTTGATCGATCACTGCGCGTGCCACGGTTAGCCCGCCTACACCCGAATCGAAAATACCGATGGGTGCCTGAGGGTTTAACTTGGTCACGATAAATCTCCGATCAACGCCTGCATGAGCGTTTCTTGTAGCCAGGACACGAAGTTGTATAACAACGCCATATAACTTTCGACATCGGTGGCCTGGTCCACCGAGCCGACGCGGTGCACCCGCTCGGCGTCATGTTCGTCTTCAATGTTCAACCGCGACGATAACACTAATCGCACCTGATTCAGAGCACGGCTAAACGCTTCGGCCTCCGTACGAGTCAGCATTAACGACCCCGTTTGTAATAGCGCATAGGCCCGCTGCAGGTCGGCAATTTTTTCCTGCCGGATGTCGTCCTGGGCCAGCTGCCGGAATTGCTGCGATCCTGCCTCTGCGGCCTCACCGGATCGGGCATCGGGCAGTAAGCGCTTGACCGCCGGATCGGTCAGATCCAGGTGCACTTCGTCATCGTTGAGCCCATCCACCAGGTGCCAGAAGGCTTCATCGGTGGGCGAATCCGTTTGTCGAGCAGGCGCCTCGGGCAGGTGCGCGGTTTCTGCAGCTGGACGAAACCGGTCAAAGAACCTGGGCTTATCCTCTTCGAGCTGATCATCTGCCGGGGATACCCCGCCCAGCAAGGTCAGGACATCGGAGAATAAGGAGCGCAAAATTTGGCGCTCAGGTTTTTCAAGATAGGCGGAGTACCCGCGCAACGTGGATTTAAAAGCTAGTGCCATGGGGTTATCGGTCTCGTATCCTTTACTGATTCTGCTCGTAGGTCGCCCACAGGCCGTACCCGTGCATTGCGGCAACGTGTCGTTCGGCTTCTTCTTTTGTACCGTGGGCTACCACGGCTTTGCCCTCATGATGCACCTGCAGCATGAGCCGATGCGCGACAGCTTCGGGGAACCCAAAGTACGTACGGAATACGTAGGTGACATAGCTCATCAGGTTCACCGGGTCATTCCAGACGATGACCTTCCAGGGTTCTGCCGGCGTGGTCACCTCATCGACGGCAATATCTGGATCGACATCTACTGCACTCGTAACGGACATGCCCATTATTCTAGGCAACAAGTTGTACCCTTGCGCGCCAATTCGTTACCGGCAAGGCCAAAATGTGTTCTCCGCGGAGGCAAACAGCTAATGTGGGATGCGTGAGTAACACACATCGTGACGTCAGTCCCACTTCATTTTTCACCGATCACTATGAACTAACCATGGTGGACGCGGCCCGCAAGGCCGGCACCGCCGACCGCAGATCGGTCTTTGAACTCTTCGCCCGTCGCCTACCGGCCGGCCGACGATTCGGTATCAGCGCAGGTCAAGGACGTTTCTTAGAAGGTTTAGCGAACTTCCGTTTCGACGACGAGCACCTGGGCTTTCTCTCAGACCACGGCGTGGTGTCCGACGATACCCTCAACTGGCTTTCCGAGTATCGCTTCACGGGCGATATTTATGCCTATGCTGAAGGTGAACCGTACTTCCCGCATTCGCCCATCATGCAGGTGGAGTCCACTTTCGCTGAGGCGGTCATTTTGGAGACCTACCTATTATCGGTGCACAACTATGACACCGCTGTTGCGTCTGCCGCGTCTCGGATGACGATGGCCGCCGGGGGTCGACCGTGCATTGAAATGGGCTCCCGACGCGCACACGAGGAAGCTGCCGCGGCTGCCGCTCGAGCCGCCGCAATCGCCGGGTTTGCTTCGACGTCGAACCTGGCGGCAGGACTGCGATACGGCATCACCACGGCCGGCACCGCCGCGCACTCCTTTACGTTGCTCCACGACGACGAAAAATCTGCCTTCCAAGCGCAGGTCGATACGATGGGCAAACAGACTTCACTCTTAGTGGACACCTATGACATCAAGACCGGCATCCGCAATGCCGTCGACGTCGCGGGGCCAGAGCTCGCGTTCGTACGGATTGACTCGGGTGATCTGCTCGAAGAGGCCCACCAGGCGCGCCGGCTCCTGGATGAGCTGGGTAACACCAATACGGGCATTATGGTGACCTCAGATCTGGACGAATATGCGATCGCCGGTTTGCGTTCTGCCCCGGTAGACTCGTATGGTGTCGGAACGCAATTGGTCACCGGCTCGGGTGCCCCGACGGCTTCGTTAGTGTATAAACTCACCACACGACAAGACCGTCACGGCAACTGGGTGGACGTAGAAAAACGGGCCAAAGGCAAAGCCAACCGGGGTGGCCGCAAGCACGCTGCCCGGCGTTTCGAAGACGGTGTGGCAACCGCTGAGGTCGTCGTTGCCGGACAGGAGCCGCAATGGGATCAACATCAC
>JAJUIX010000238.1 GCA_029267455.1 Enteractinococcus sp.
AATCCGCCCAGGGCCATCCCCTGGGTAATCGGTTCGCCGTTGGCATCCTTGAGCCGCGGTTCCTCATCTGCCCCACGCACGGTTAGTTCTGGGGAGCGGCACAGGCCCGGCTCTCCACTGAGGCAACGATCGCATTTACCGCAGAACTGGACCAAGCAGGCCGCCACGTGGTCGCCGACTTCAAATTCGGTCACGTCCGGGCCCACAGCAGCCACCACTCCGGCGATCTCGTGCCCGAGCACTGCCGGTGGCGGGTAATTGACCTCTTGGCTCATCTCCATGTGGTCCGAACCGCATAGGCCGGAAGCTTTCAGTTCCACAAGGACTTCTTGTCCGATCGGGTCGGCGATCTGGATTTCTTCCTCAACCCAGCCGGCGCCGAGTTCTCGAACGACCATTGCTTTCACTGTGATATCCCTCCATATGTCAGGGCGGACTCATCCCGCCCTCCATCCCTTAACTTTAACGGACCCTCCCCGCATAAGTGTGTGAATCTGCACACTGCACCAAGCGTTCTGCGCCAGAAGCCTAGAGCGGTGACACCGCAATCTGACACCCTAGAATCAAAGATGGATCCACTACGGATCGTAAGAATAATACGGAGGTTTATATGTCCACCGATTTGACGACGTACGAAAACTTATTGGCTGCCATCACGGTCGAGGATGGCCAAGCGGTCTGCGACCCGGCAACCGGCGAATTTATTGGCAACACGAAAGTCTCCACTACTGAGGATGTGGATGCCGCCGTTGCCACGGCTCGTGAAGCGCAGAAATCCTGGGGCGCACTACCCGATGCGAAGCGTTCCGAATACCTGCACCAGGCCGCCGATGCCGTGAAAGCATCAGCCGAAGCGCTCGCCCACATCCTGGCCCGCGAGGTTGGCAAACCGCTCAATGGCCCTAACGCCCGGTTCGAAGCTGGTGCTTGCGAAGCATGGCTGCGCGCCAACGCTGACTTTGAACTCGAGGATGAAGTCCTGGTCGATGATGACTCTGGCAAAGCCATCCTGTCCTATGTCCCCATCGGCGTCGTTGGTGCCATTGGTCCGTGGAACTGGCCGATGATGATCTCGGTCTGGCAGTTGGCCCCATCACTGCGTATGGGCAACACCGTGGTCCTGAAACCATCCGAACACACCCCGCTATCGGTCCAGGCCCTGGTCGCGGTGCTGAACCAAGTCCTACCCGAAGGGGTACTGCAGGTCGTACCGGGTGCCGGCGACATCGGTCAGGCAGTCTCGGAGCATCCAGACATCGACAAGATCATGTTCACCGGGTCGACCAAAACCGGGCAGGCCATCATGCGTAGCGCTGCCGGTGATATGAAACGCCTGACCCTCGAGCTGGGCGGCAACGACGCCGGGATTGTGCTCGATGACATCAACATTGATGAGATGGCCGAAGATATTTTCTGGGGCGCCTTCATCAATACCGGTCAGACCTGCGCGGCACTGAAACGTCTGTATGTGCCAGCCTCGATCTACGATGAACTGGTCGAAGCCCTGGCGAAGATCGCCTCCGAAACCCCAATGGGCAAGGGTGTCTCTGAAGAAAATGTGCTGGGGCCGCTGCAGAACGAAGCGCAGCAGAAGATCGTGGCAGATCTTGTGGAAGAAGCCCGCAAAGACGGCGCCAAGATTGTCACCGGTGGCAACCCGGATGACAACCAGCCCGGCTACTTCTACCCCGCCACCATCGTCGCCGATATCGACCAGGACAACCCGTTGGTGCAGAACGAACAATTCGGTCCGGCCCTCCCGATCATCAAATATGACAATCTCGACCAGGCCATCGAGTGGGCCAACGAACTTGAAGTCGGCCTCGGTTCATCGGTGTGGTCCTCGGATGAAAACCGCGCTCGTGAAGTCGCCAACCGGCTAATCGCCGGGACCACCTGGATTAACAAACACGGTGCCGTGGACCCACGCGTCCCCTTTGGTGGCGTGAAGAAATCCGGAATGGGCCTGGAATTCGGTGTCGAAGGCCTCAAGCAGGTCGCCTTGCCAAAGGTCACCGCACTCTAAGCGAGTACTACCATCTAGAGCCTTCGCGTGCCGCACGACATGAGGTGCCCGTTTTCGCGGAAACGGGCACCTCATGTATGTGCGCACCCGAACACAGAGGAGACAGTCTCTTATGACGGAACACACCACGGTATATACCGGGCAGATTTGGACCGGCGTCACCGACGACGCTTGGGTGGAAGCCTTCGCGGTCCAGGACGGTAAAATACTTGCGACCGGCACACTCGAAGAGGTGACCGCGGCAGCGGGTATGGATCACGAACTCGTGAAGCTTGAGGATGGCATCATCACGCCTGGTCTGATCGACGGACATCTGCACCTCAGTCTTGGTGGCACACAGCTTGCGCATGAATTACCCCTAGATCCATCCGATGATGCCGATGCGATTCTTGAAAAAGTCGCCG
>JAJUIX010000263.1 GCA_029267455.1 Enteractinococcus sp.
AATAATACATTCCGCCAAGGAGCGGAACCCTGTCTGCTCAATCCGGCCGGTGTTAGGGTAAGTGACCCATAAGGCGCTGGGCGCCCCAGCGGACTTCAAAAGCGGGGAAGAAAACCACTCCCGATGAACATAGGAGGGCCTTATGGTATGTGCGATCGCAGGCGAACTCGCGTTTCAAGGAGCCCGAGCAGAGACAACGTCAGTACAGAAAATGATCAATGCATTGGGCGCGAACAACGGCTATGACAACCGCCTCTGGCATAACGGTTGGGTCGCGTTAGATCAGGTACCGCTCAACAGCGCCGATGCTTCTGAAACCACCTCGCAACCAACTTACGATGCAGCACGAGAACTAGCAGTCGTATTCGATGGTCGTCTGACCAACCGTGACGAACTGTGTGCCGAGCTCGCCAGAGACCATCGGCTCCGCACCGTTACAGATGCCGACGTGATCCTTGCAGCCTACGACACGTGGGGCGAAGATTTTGTAACGCATTTACACGGCGAATTCGTCATCGCTCTAGCGGATCTGCGCCGCCAACGTCTGCTGTTATGTCGTGACCGGTTAGGCATCAAACCACTGTATTTAGCGCACATGAACGGGCGAGTCCGCTTTGCATCGACTTTGCCCGGGCTGGTGGCCAGCGGCGGCATCGATACATCGGTCGATAAGATCGGCCTGCATCATTATATGAGCTGGCATTCCATTGTGCCCGCGCCACGAAGCATCCTCACTGGGGTAACAAAGCTACCACCGGCGACCATGCACGTTCTCCAGGCCGAAGGTCAGTTTTCTGAGCGCGTGTATTGGCAGCCCGATTATGTACGCAGCTTGGCCTACGCGCATTGGGATGCGCAAGACTGGCAGGAGGCAATCTATGAGGCATTGCAAGTCGCGGTGCAACGTCGTCTGGCGCCAAATGGCAAAACAGGGGTGCTTTTATCCGGGGGCCTGGATTCGAGTCTCTTGGTTGCCTTGATGGCAGAGACCGGCCTGAGCGACATCCCCACATTCAGTGTCGGCTTCGACTCTTCCGGCCAACAGTCAGGCAATGAATTCGAATATTCGGATCACATATCCGAAGTATTTCAGACGGATCATCACACCCTACATATTGGGTCTGCAGAATTTTCCGCGGCCGTGGACGATGCTGTGGCCGCCATGATGGAGCCAATGACTAGCCATGATGTCCCGGCGTTTTACCTGCATTCCCAAGTGGTCGCAGAACACTCCAACGTTGTGCAGTCTGGCCAGGGCGCGGATGAGATCTTCGCCGGATACCGCTATCACCGAGTGGCTGAATCGGTATCGCGAGAGTCAGCATTGACGGTGTTCAATGAAGCGTTTCTTGACCACACTCAGAACGATCTGGCGCAGATTTTGAACCCAACGTGGTTGACCTCGACCAATGTGAGTCACGAATTACTTGCTGACTATCTCAGCGCCCCGGGGGCCGATACCGCAGTAGATGCAGTACTTCGGCTCGAAACACAACTCCTCATGGCGGATGATCCGGTCAAACGCATCAATAATATGGCGTCGATTGCTGGGCTAGAGGCCTGTGTGCCGTTTCTTGATCACGAACTGGTCGAGCTGGTTGCGGCATGTCCAACCGAATTTAAAACTGCCCAAGACGGCAAAGGCATCCTTAAAGATATCGGCCGGAAGCTCTTACCCTCGGAGGTCATTGACCGGCCCAAGGGGTACTTCCCCGTGCCAGCACTTCGTCACCTGCAAGACCCCATCCTCACAAAAGTCAGCGAGGCACTTCACGCTCCGGAAGCTCGAGAGCGAGGACTGTTTCGCAGTGACTACGTTGAGGCTCTTTTGGACAACCCCAACGACCAATACGTGCCCACAGGTGGCAACACATTATGGAAGCTAGGGCTTTTAGAGTTATGGCTACAACGCCATGATGTCGGGTAACCGGGCAAGTAGAGCATT
>JAJUIX010000272.1 GCA_029267455.1 Enteractinococcus sp.
GATGCCATCTTGACCCAACCGCAACACGACTATACTGCAGCCCTCGTGCGTCAAGCTGTAGCGCAACATCATACCGGTCCAGCGCGCGAAGAGCGCGAGGATGATGTGTTAGCAGCTGTGCAAGTGGTCGGGCTGAGCAAGACGTTCGGAAGCGCCGGTGAAAAGCGTACAGCCGTCGATAATGTCAGTTTTACCGTGGCTCCGGGCACCACATTTGCGATCGTGGGTGAGTCGGGGTCTGGCAAGTCGACGACGGCACGTCTGTTGATGCGAGTCACTGAGCAAGACACCGGACAAATTTTCGTTGCTGGTCAAGACGTCTCTGCCCTGCAGGGCACCGAAAAGCGAACGCTATGGAAGTCGCTGCAGATGGTGTATCAGAACCCCGATTCGGCGTTGAATCCGCGCCAGACGATCACCGAAATTATTGCTGAGCCGTTGATCAATTTCCAAGTCATCGACCGAGCCCACATCAAATCACGTGTGGCTGAGTTGCTCGAACAGGTACGTTTACCAGCCGAAGTAGCCACATGGCGTCCCGCCGAATTATCCGGTGGGCAACGCCAACGGGTAGCGATTGCCCGCGCATTGGCCTCCGGCGCGGAAACTCTCGTACTGGATGAAGCCCTATCAGCTCTCGATGTGCTCACCCAGGAAACCATCCTCGAACTGCTAGATGACCTGCAACGAACCCGCGGACTGACCTATATTTTTATCTCACACGATCTACATGTGGTGGAACGTATCGCAGATCATGTGGCCGTCATGTCCCAGGGCCGGATCGTCGAAACCGGCACCGCCGAAGAAATCTTCAACAACCCCCAGCATCCTTACACGATGCAACTCTTGGAGGCCAGACCGGGAGAAGTTCTGCTGGCCTAAACACCACACCGCTGGGCAGACCCGGCACGAGGGCCCCGCAGGGCGTGTACTGCTGGACCTTTGGCTGGGTCTGTTATGCGTCCTCTTCTTGCAGGGCAGCCACATCGGCCAGTTGTGCATGGGGTGTGTAGTCTGGCACGGGCTCGTTGAGCCGCAGGCCCGTCTCGGCATCGAAGACATGGAGGTAGTCGATATTCGGGGCGATGCGAACGATGTCGCCTTTCATCGGGGGCTGCCGGCCGTCCACCCGCACAATGGTGGGCTGCAGCGTATCGAAACCCTTCGGGATACCGAAGATATAGGCGTCAGCACCGAGTTCTTCGGTCATAATGACTTCCATTTCTAACCCCGGCTCGTGGGCTTCAACCAGCCGAATATCCTCGGGACGCATCCCGAGAATGACTTCTGAGCCTGAGGCGCGCTGCAGTATGTCAGCTGGCACGTCAAAGCGCTGGTCACCAACTTCCACGCTGATGCCGTTATGCGGGGCAGTCAGTAGGTTCATGGCCGGGGAACCAATAAAACCGGCGACAAAGACGTTGGCTGGTCGGGCATACAGGTTGCGCGGTATATCAACCTGTTGCAGGATGCCGTCTTTGAGTACGCAGACCCGGTCCCCCATGGTCATGGCTTCGACCTGATCGTGGGTAACATATACGGTGGTCACCCCGAGTTTCCGAGTCAAGGCGGAGATTTGGGTACGCGTTTGAACCCGAAGTTTGGCATCTAGGTTCGACAGTGGCTCATCCATGAGGAAAACCTTGGGCGAACGTACAATGGCTCGTCCCATGGCCACGCGCTGGCGCTGCCCGCCCGAGAGTGCTTTGGGTTTGCGGTCTAGATAGTCTTGC
>JAJUIX010000182.1 GCA_029267455.1 Enteractinococcus sp.
ATTTTTCCTGCTGACCCTCGCGGTCGCCTCCGTCTTCGTGTTGCTGACCCGATGGCAGTTTGAACAATCCGTCGCCGACCAACCCCGTTCCCACGCCGAAACCGAAACCCCGGTAGCTCTGACCGACCACTACGATCCCGGGGTGGCCATGGCGGGCGACCAAGCCGATCAGATGGTCACCTTCAGCGGCCAGGTGGACCCGACCACGAGCGTCCAGGTCGAATCCCGCGTCCACGAAAACGACGAGGTGGGCCTCTGGTTGGTCTCCAGCGCGTCCGTTGACGGGGCGCCCGATGATTATCGTATTCCCGTCGTATGGGGGTGGATTCCTGAACAAATCGAAGCCAGCGCCGAAGAAGTCACCGACCTGTTTGAGACGTCAGTTGGCGTAGCGGCCAATGACGTGATCGAATTTGAGGGGCGCCTGATCCCAGGTGAAGGCCCGACCCCAAACACCAACCACTTCATTGAGCCCAAACGCACCCAGATGCTCGCGACCGCTGAACTCGTCAATCTGTGGGACCAGAACCTCTACGCCGGGTATGTGGTGGCCGAGACCTTCACCGTCAATGGCACCGAACATACGGTATCCGGTGACACCGGTGTTGAAGCCGTCGCCACCGCCCCCCAGCCCGAAGAAGCCCAAGTTGCCTGGCTCAATGTGTTCTACGCGGTGGAATGGTTCATTTTCGCCATCTTCTCGCTGTATCTGTGGTGGCGGTTTGTCCGCGACGACTATCTCAAGGACAGACGAGAAGCCGAACTTGATGAACTGTGGGAGAAACACTGGCGCGCCCAAGAACTCCAACGACTGCGTGAACAAGCCCGCAAAGAAAAAGCTGCCGCTGAAGCGGCCTACCGTGCCTACCACGGCCAGGACCCGCCCGAGCAGAAAGACGAGTAACACGTTATGACAGAAAAACACACCCCACCACCGGTCGACCCCTCGACCCTGCCTGATCCAGAAGACATCACTGAAGCCGACGTCGGCGAAGCCCCGCCACGGCCCGAAGGCAAAAAGAAGCGCCGCTTTGGCGGAACACGCCGACAAATCCGCAGCGCACAAAACCTGTATAAATTCACCGCTTGGCTCACCGGGATCTTCCTGTTGCTGCTGGTGGTGCAGATGATCGTCAAATACGGTTTCCAACGCGAACTGTTTGCTGGCGGAACCACCGAAGACGGCACCGAATTTGTGCTTGGCCTCTACCACGAACAAGCCGTGGTCGAAGGCGTCAATATTTCCCTACTCATTCTGATCGTCCACGGCTGGCTCTACGTGCTGTACCTGCTGGCCTGCTTCCGGTTGTGGTCGATGATGCGCTGGGGTGGCGTGCGACTGCTGGCCATGGCTGGCGGCGGTGTGGTCCCCTTCCTTTCATTTTTCGTCGAGAAGAAGGTCAACCGGCACGCGGAGAAAGAACTCGCAGCACATCCCGAGGCCGTGCTGCGCTATTAGCGCGCCCCGAACACGCTGTCACCTCGTGAATCCACTACACTGAATGCTGTGATGACTACACCACCAGAATCTGCCGTCCCATCGCAAGACACCGTCATTGTCGTGGACTACGGGTCCGATGATGCCCAACTGATCGCCCGACGCATCCGCGAGGCACAGGTCTATTCCGAAGTCCACCCGCATACGGTGGGGGCTGAGAAGATCTTGGCCGCCAAACCAGCGGCCTTGGTGATCGCTGCACGCTCTTCGGCAACCGAAGACCTCCCGGCCATTGACGAGCGCTTGCTGACCGCGGATATTCCGGTGCTGGCCGTCTCCGGTGGCTTCATCGCGGTGGCACATGCGCTGGGCGGTTCCGTGGCCCCGGCAGCCGAAGGCCTCAGCGAGGTAGAACGCGTGGGGACCATCGACGATAATTCGGTGTTGCTCTCGGGCCTTCAAGATGCCCCCGAAGTGACGTTGGATGTCGCCCATGTCATCACCCAAGCTCCCGACGGATTCCTCACCACCGCCTGGGACGCCACTCTGCCGGTGGCAGCCGCCGAAAACTCCGAGACCAAGCTCTACGGAGTCGCCTGGAACCCAGCAGTCGATGCTGAGAGCCAGGGGCAATCCGTGCTCAAGAACTTCTTATTCATCGCAGCCGATTTAACCCCGGACTGGTCCATCGACCAGGTCATCGAACACCAAGTCGCCGCGATTCGCGAGCAAATCGGGGATAAACGCGCGATCGTGGGGCTTTCCGGGGGCGTGGATTCCGCCGTCGCAGCAGCCCTGGTGCAACGCGCCATCGGTGAGCAGCTGACCGCCGTGTATGTCAACACCGGATTGATGCGGAAGAACGAATCCGAAGAAATTGAACGAGCCTTTGGTGCCTCGACCGGGGGTGCAGAACTTGTCATGATCGACGCTGAAGCCGAGTTCCTCCAGGCGCTCGAGGGCGTGGCCGACCCGGAAGAGAAACGCAAAATCATCGGTGAGCGATTCATCCGCACTTTTGAACAGGCTGAAGCCGATATCGTCGCCAAATCTGCCAGTGATCCGAACGCCGCCGAGGTCAAGTTCTTGGTTCAGGGGACCGTTTACCCGGATGTCATCGAATCCGGGGACGCCGACGGCACCAAGGTCATCAAATCCCACCACAACGTCGGCGGGCTGCCCGAAGACCTTGAATTCGAACTCGTCGAACCACTGCGGCAACTCTTCAAAGACGAAGTCCGCGCCGTGGGCACCAAACTTGGCCTGCCCGATGAGATCGTGTGGCGCCAGCCCTTCCCGGGTCCCGGACTGGGGATCCGCATCGTCGGGGCCATTACCAAAGAACGCCTCGACACGCTGCGTGAAGCCGATGCGATCGTGCGGGAAGAACTCACCGCCTCCGGCCTGGACCGCGAAATCTGGCAATCACCGGTTGTTCTGTTAGCCGATGTGCGCTCGGTAGGAGTCAATGACGGCGGACGAACCTATGGACATCCGATCGTGTTGCGCCCAGTAATCTCCGAAGACGCGATGACAGCATCGTTTGCTCGAATCCCATACGACATCCTGGACCGTATCGCCCAACGGATCACCTCCGAAGTCGATGATATTAACCGGGTCGTGCTCGATATTACGGGCAAACCACCCGGCACGATCGAATGGGAATAACACCGCACGGTTTCGTCTCACCATCAGCGAGTCGCGTGGTGTGGCAACGCCAAACTGAGCGCCTTTGGTACTAGAGTCGTGAAGGTGCAACCTGTAGCAACCACAGGAAGGATGAGCGTGAGCCGCGAAACAGAGGACGTCGATCAAGACGTTACAGCGCTGTCTGCCGACGAGGTTGACGCCACCATGGAAGTGGCGGCAGTGGATTCCGAGGTCGTCGAACCCGAAATGGATCCCGTTGAGGTTGCTGAACAAGACTTTTCACGCTGGCTCGCCGAAATCGCCACGGG
>JAJUIX010000093.1 GCA_029267455.1 Enteractinococcus sp.
TTGAGCTTGCTGAGAAGACGGCTCACGTATGTGCGAGCTGTGGCAGGGCTGATGTGAAGACTTTGGCCTATCTCATCGTTTGATTCTCCCAAACCGATTCGTGCCAGGACATCGCATTCGCGGTCGGTGAGGCCCTCAAGGAGGTTTGGTCGAGTCAGGTGACCTGGACTATCTGCCAGGGTCTTCATGACTTTTCGAGTAATGGCTGGCGATAGCAGAGCATCGCCGGCAGCGACGAGTCGAATAGCTTCCCGAAGATCGTCTGGAGCAATATCTTTGAGAAGATACCCAGCGGATCCTGCCTTGATTGCTGCAAGCACGTTTTCGTCTTCGTCGAAGGTAGTTAGTACTACCACCCGAACGTTGGTCAGGAATGGGTCAGCAGTGATTGCTCGGGTCGCGGCGATGCCGTCCATCTGTGGCATCCGAATATCCATCAGCACCACATCGGGTTTATGCTGCCGCACTGCTTTGAGACCCGAAGTACCGGTGTTGGCTTCAGCAACGACCTGGATATCCCCGTCGTGTTGGGCAAGAGTTCGCAGGCCTGTGCGAACGAGTTCTTGGTCGTCCACTAGCACGATTCTGATCATGGCAACCTTGTGGGGATGATGGCTTTGACGGTGAACCCTGCATCTTCCGAAGAATGAGTGGTGAGGGACCCGCCCAGAAGTCTCGCCCGTTCAGTCATGCTGGCGATACCGTAGCCGTTCCGTTGATACTCCCTGGTTGAACCTCGACCATTATCGGTGATGGTAAGACAAAGACGACCGTTGCGGATATTGGCTTTGACCTGGGCGCGTGTAGCTTGCGAGTGACGGACAATATTCGTGATGGATTCCTGCAGTATCCGGTAAGCAGCCACATCTACGGTGTCTGAAAGGTCGGAAGGATTCAACTCGATCGCAGTTGTTATCTCAATGCCGGCGCCCTTGGCGGCATCGACCAGCTCTTGGATCGCTGATAGTGATTGAACGCGATGCGTGTCGTGACTGTCGGCTGGAGAACGCAGCATGCGGACCATTGAACGCAGTTCGCGCAATGAGCGATTGCTGGCGGTACGGATTCGTGCGAGTGCTTCGCTTGCGGCACGGTCATCGTTCCCGACGGCCTCGGCGGCAACTCCGGCTTGCAGGGAAATGACCGACATGGTGTGTCCTACAATGTCGTGCAGATCCCGGGAGAAGCGTTCACGTTCTTTCTGCACCTGGAGCTCCGCCTCACGTGCAAGGTGGTTTTCGGTAAGCTTCACGATCTCTGCTTGCTGGAGGGCCTTCAGGCGCCTTGCCCGCAGACCATATCCCAGTGCAATCGCTGCGGTGAACAGAGCAACGTTCGACACGGTTTCATAGCCAAGTATGAATCCGAGCGCTTCGCCGCCGTCGAGGACTCGATAGAACATCGAAACCACAAATACGATCAGTGCAACGCCGATAGACCATCCCATGAGGCCGGCCTCTGCACTGGAAAACAGAGCCGCCATAAGAGGTATAGCCACCCCAATCGCGGGATAATCCAGGGCGTAGTAGGCAAATATTCCTAACGCACTGAGCACCAGCACGGTCCGGGGCATGCTTCGACGCAGCATCAGCAGAGCACCAAAGCCCAACGCAAAGACATAGGCGAGGAGATTCGGTGGCCGTGCTGGGTCTGCGCTGGTGGCAATAATGAGAGCTAGTGACAGTGCCACTGCAGCGCCAAACAGGGCGTCAACCACCCAGGCCGGCGCATGGCCGTCAACCTGAGGGTCGTTCGAGAAGGCGGCTGGCACCTTTGTAACACGCTCACCCATGGTGACTAGCCTACGTGAGGGGATGTGCGCAGTCATGGGCCTTGAGGCGGAAATGATGGTCGCTTTTCAACGTACAACAACCGCAACGAAAAGCGACATAGATCGAGATCCAGGGCTGATGTCAGCACTCGCTCAGTTTCCTAGCGTAAGGGGCATGAAGAAAATCACTACATTGTCTTGGCCCCTCATTATCGGACTGGGAGCGCTCGCGCTTATCAGACCACTTGTACGAATCATTGGACATCAGGTCGATGCGGATCTCGGCGCCGCGACCCCCATCGCTATAACGTTGGTCATTTCGGCCATCTGGGTAGCGGTTGTGGGTATCGGTAAGACCCGCCACCCGGTGATGACACTGCTGTTTACCGGACTCACCTACGCGGTGCTCTCCATCATCCTTAGTGGCATTCTGTCGCCAATGATCGATGGTCGACTCGATGGCCCTCTGGCGAATCCGATTGCCATAGTGCCCATGCTGCTTACCAATGCACTGTGGGGATTGATCGCTGGCGGGCTGGCATTGCTCATCCAGCGTCTTCGCGGCGTCAGACCCGCAGAGAATATCGAACGCTACTGAAACGAGGAAAACCATGCCGCATACACAAAGCAATCCACATGATCCCCATGACGCCGAAAAACCTCGCACCAGCACCGACGAGGCGAAGACTGATGCCGCGGTTCAAGCCTTCAACGCCCGAGGCCAGTGGCCACTTGCTGCTGAAGCGCCCAAAACACCCACGGCATCGCAGGCTCCTAACGCTACGGATCGTTCACCGCAGCTATCACAGAAACCTCGGAACAGATGGCGAACAGTGGGTATCGGTGCACTGGGTCTCCTTGGTGGTCTACTCCTAGGCGTTGTCTTCCAGGATATTTTGGCAACCATCGTCACGGATACCGAACTGACAGATGTGAGTTTCGTCTTCGCCCTCGTTCTCCCACTTTTCGCGGTACTTGGAATTGTCGCGACAATCTTCTTTGATAAGTGGTTCGCTAGACGACGTCGACCCAAAGAGCATACGTGAGGTCGCGATATCGGCTCGAAATCAACGGTCGTAGAGCACCGTCGGCAGCCTCGAATCCGACTGTATTCCGGTGCTATCGTGTGACCATGAATGAGCCACAATTGTGCACTCCGAGCCTTGTTGATTCTTGGCTGGAGTTGGCGCAAACGGTCGAACATTTATTTGGTCCCATGCCCGATCTGCAAACACATATTGAGAAAGGCATCAAACGAGCAACTGCAATCGTCATACTTCAGGACCGTTCCGTAGTCGGGGCGATGCTGTTGAGCGGACCAGGAAAACCGCAGTTCATTCGATGGCTTGCTGTTGACCAAAACTCTCGAGGTCAGGGGCTGGGCACCGCCCTCGTTAAATTCGCCATGTCGTACTGGCCCGACGGCGAGATCTCGGTGGTTACCTTCCCTGCGGACCACGGGGGTGGCACAGCAGCGCGGGCTCTTTATCAACGAAATGGTTTCACCTCGCAAGGTTTGACCGATCCAGCGCCGGATGGTAGCCCACGCGAACTGTTCGTCTTAGCCCGGGGATTATTGACAGAGAAGTAGCCCGACGGAATCGAGAAACGTGTGTACCGATTCAGGGGTTATGGGGACGGGCTTGGAGGTCGCGTTGGAAATGTACCAGGCCCAACGTTTCTCCCGAAGGAGCGATATCTGTACTTCGGTTTATTTCCGCAAAATCAGCCTGAGCGAGTACACGTTGGGACGCTCTGTTTTCTACGGCCGTACGTGCGTAGAGTCTGTCGAGTCCACTGCCTACGGCAAGTTGAGCGGCAAGTTCAACCGCAGAGCGTGAAAGGCCGCCGCCGCGAAAGTTCGGGTGGAGCCAGAAGCCCACTTCAGCTTCATCGTCAGTGACGTTGAACAGTACGAGACTGCCTGCGAAGCTGTCGTTCAAGTCAGCAATCGCCAGCACTGCTAGATCGCCGCGCTCAAGACCGGGGTTGGCTTCCTCTCGAATCATTTTCATCACGGAATCGGTTGTGTAATTCGGTTGAGGAAGATGTCCATATTCTCGGACAAGTGGATCGGCGCTGCCGCCCGCGAAGGCTTCGGCATCCTTACGTTCGAGTGGGCGAAGCCTTATGTGATCGCTACTGAGTGGAAGAAGGCTAGAGTCGATCATGCGCGTTATACTAACATAGTTCGGTTAAGGAGGTGCGTGTGAGTTATTGGAGTAGCCAGAAGCCGGTGCGCCGCGCGCGGGCGGTCGATCCTGCGGCTATTGCAACAGCCGCGATTGATCTCCTTGACCAGGGTGGTTTCCGCGCTTTGACAGTTCGTGCGGTGGCTGGACGGATTGCCGTGGCTCCGGCGAGTTTGTACTCTCGGGTGAACTCGGTCGATGATGTATTCGATCTTGCACTTGATGCCGCGCTGGGGCGTGATCCCGAGATACAGAAAGCGCTTGCCCAAGCTGATATCCATGTCCTGCTGATCGAGTACTATCACCATCTCGTTCGTCGTCCTTGGGCCTGCCAGGTCATCGGTATGCGTGCGCCGCGGGGACCAAACTATCTGCGGTTTTCAGAACGGATGATTCAACTGCTCAGTGAAATGCAGGTATCTGCCCCTCTTGCAACTGCCTACGCGTTGTCGAACTTTGTGATTGGGTGTGCAACTACAGCGTCTGCCGCCAATGATGAACCGGAGGCGTCCATTGACAATAGCCTGGCCCCGACCTATGCGCAGTTACACGCTGTACAAGATAAGACACCAGAACAGATTGTCGAGGCTGGGCTGTCAGCTCTGGTTGCTCTCTGGTCTCAATAGACTGTGCGGGCGCCGGTCGGCTGGTGTGCGTGAGCCTGAAAAGCGTTATGACAGGCCGAGTTGATAATTTTCGTTTATTCGGGAAGCGTTGAACTCCGAAGTGCTCAATGGTTTGATAGCAGCATGGATCTTCCCGTACAAGCCCCCGCGTCAGGATTGACTTGGCAGCCTCGACCACAAGGTCATCGCCTCCTCATCACCGGTGCGGCGGGGACAGTCGCCAGCCTCATAACTGGTCAACTTTCTGAGTCGTATGAGCTGGTAGGGGTCGACGCCGCACCCATTGAAGACGAGGCGTTTACCGAAACACATCAGGCAGATCTCGACGATGAGGTACTGCTGGATCGCTTAGTACAGCAGGCAGATTATGTGTTGCATTTGGCCACCGGTGCGTCCCAGGGAAAACAGGGACTCTATGCCATCGAGATCGATGCGACCAATAGGATCTTGGCGTCCGCTATTGAGCATGGCACTCGAAGAGTGGTGCTGGCTTCCAGTAACCATGCGGCTGGATGGCCCGAGCGAGAATGGCTCGCCAGTCAAAGTGACGGACACGTCAAACCATCCGATCCACCCCGACCCGATGGGCTATATGGTGCGGCGAAAGCCTATATGGAAGCACTCGGGCGTTTCGCCAGCGACTCCTCGGGACTGCCGGTCAGTGTGCTGCGCATTGGGACCATGCGGACCAATATGACCCTTCAGGAGCTGATCAATTCTGACGAAATGCCGCAACTAGGTTTCGGGGAGCTCAGGGCGCAACGGCTTAAACGCACGTGGCTTACCGGAGATGACCTGATCGATATTCTTCGTGAAGAGTTCAGTGCTGAGGAACCCTATCGGCTCCGGTACGCGACTTCCTCGCCGGATCAAGAGCAGTGGGATCATACTGTCTACACGGGCTGAATGCTAGGGCGTCACCAACACGCCGTGTATGCAATAGTGTCCCTCGTTCCGATCCGGCATCAATTGACGAAGGCCTCTAATAGGGCCGACGTTGGCAGCTTTATTACCAGCCGCGAGCGCGCCATTCCGCCAGATGAGGGCGTTCCTCACCTAGAGTCGTTCTTGCTCCATGTCCTGGGTGCACAATAGTCTCGTCGGGCAAGACATTAAAAACTCGCTCAACCACGTCGTTAAATAGAGAAGCAAAA
>JAJUIX010000225.1 GCA_029267455.1 Enteractinococcus sp.
GTATCTTGGCTTCGTTGGCATCCTCGGTGCGGCCGTGCTTATCGCACTAGGTGCAGAGGCTTTTCTGCCTCCAGCAGTCATCCCGTACTTCGGCCTGATTCCTTTAGCGCTTGGCCTATGGGCCGCCTGGGAAGCATGGCAAGGAGAGGACGATGACGACGAACAGGTTTCCGGTCAGAAGGTCACGATCTGGACTGTAGCTGCCGTTACATTTGCCAACGGCGGCGACAACATCGGCGTGTACGTTCCGGTCTTCATCACTGTGGGTCCTGCGACTACGGCAGCATACTGCACAGTTTTTCTGCTACTCGTGGCGGTCCTTGTTTTCATCGCCAAATTCGTGGCTACTCGACCACCAATCGCCGAGATCCTCGAGCGGTGGGAGCACATCCTTTTCCCGATTGTCTTGATCGGCTTGGGTATCGGCATTCTCGTCAGCGGGGGAGCTTTCGGCCTCTGAGTCCCTACACCGTTGAACGTTAGGGTTTTCACTACCGAACTCGCCTCATGAGACAGGTTGAGAATGCTTTAACCTCCCAGTCGAAATCGAAACGACGGACCACATCGAAGTACTGGAGCGATTCGAAGTGCCGGTGGAAACGAGTATCGAACACTAACGGACCACATGGGCTCTCGAGGGGGCACCCTGCACCGTGCGCGTTATCGCCGTGTCACCGTAAAGCGCGAGGAGAAGGGGCTCAGGCTTCCGGGCAGATGCTCAAGGTCAAGCGGTTCGACTGCCGTAGTGGAGCCATTCGCTGGGCTGAAGTCGTGGTCTCGCAGCATCTCGGCCAGTACCGCCGAGGCAGTGAGTAACACGACGTCGCGGCCGGGACAAAACCCGGGGCCGCTACTAAATGGCACCAAGGGCCAATCGGTGTTGTCTCGATCTTCCATCCATAGCTGCGGGGCAAACCGATGGGCTTCTGGAATTGTCTGATCGTCGCGATGGAAAAATGGCGTGAAGATCAGCATTGATGTGCCAGTTTTCAACTCGCCATTGCGCCACGTGGTGGTTTCGGTGGTGTCACGCAAAATGAGTGGGGTAGTGGGCCATAGGCGTACCGATTCCAATACGCTAGCTCGCAATAGCGGCATATCTGGGAAACTTGCCTGGGCTTCTGCACGGGCTGTTGCCGTCGTCGTCTGGTCGACGGCTAGCAGACTCAGGGCCCTGAACGTAGCCCAAGAACCCGAATCAAAAGCAAATAGCCACTGCGGGAATTGTTGCTCGGGTACAGTCTTGGCCGTGGTCGGGGTGTGAGCGGCCATGCCTGCCAGGCTGCCGGGCTCGGCACGGTCCAGATATCCGCGTATTGCGGCGAGGAAGCGTTGACGTTGCTGCCGATTTTTGGGCACCAGGTAGGAAAGGTTGGCGCGCGCTCGCAGTTGGTTGAGATCATGCGTCAGCTGCTCGTCATCACGGGCCGCATCGCCCAACGTAATGCGACGGACGATCCGCCACCACGTTTTGTTGAAAGCTCCCCAGGTCAAAACACGTGTGAACTCTAGATGGCCACGCAGCGCCGCAATTTCTTCGGTGATAACTCGCATTATCGATTCGGCATGCGTATGCAGCGTCTGACCAGACTGAAGGACCTGCTCGTTGAACGGGCGACGTTCCAGGCGTGCCTTCGGCGACGACACCAGCACACCAGCAGGCTGAAAGTGGTTCAGGCCCCACGTTTTTCCATGCTCGCCGGACTAAACGGTTCGGGAGTATTCTCGAGGACTCGAGGGACATCCTCAGGATTGAGTAATAACGCCACACGTCGACCGGGAAATAGGCGCAGCTGCACCGGGCCATCGCCGTACTTGGCGCGTAACCGCTGCATCTCATCCACCCCAGCGGCATCGAGATCAAAACGCTCGGCCAAGTTCACCGCTTTGGGCCGACGAATAAGGGGGCCTTTGAGAACCGGGGAGGCGAGCACGCGCGTGAAGACGCGGGCATGGTCGGTCGGTGAAAGGAAGGGGACTGGGTCCTGTGCTGACTCGAGTGTCATATTCTCTCGCTAATCGGTGAACGGCAGCGGTAAAAGAGCCTAGCCACACTGGGTGTTCGCGGTCGACTGATGGGCGCGAGCTAGGCAGGGTAGGTTGCGACCAGTAGGCTGGCAGCATGGCTACAGTAGACCTCACGAAAGAAACTTTCCAAGAAACCATCGAAGGCAACGACATCGTACTCGTTGACTGGTGGGCCGACTGGTGCGGCCCATGCAAAATGTTCGCACCCGTGTATGACGAAGTCTCCCAGAAACACGACGACATCGTCTTTGGCAAAATCGATACCGAAGACCAACAACAGCTGGCTGCAGCCGCCGGGATCTCGTCGATTCCAACGCTGATGGCCTTCCGGGAAAACGTGCTCGTGTTCTCCCAGCCGGGCGCCATTAACGCCCAGCAGCTCGATCACCTGATCGAACAGGTCCGTGACCTGGATATGGAAGAAGTCCACAAGCAGGTAGAAGAAGCTCGCGCCAAGGCCGAGCAGAACAACAACTAACGATCCCGAAAATCGGTCGCCGCCATGCGCGGCCCGAAACGCGAAAAGCGGATCCCCGAGGCATAGATCAGTCTGACGATACGCTGGCGATGACCGACCCAGGGCTCCAGGAGCTCCAGCATTCCCTCATCATCGGTACGACGTCCAGTCAGCGCTTCGCCGACGTGGTGGGCGATGTGATAGTCACCCACCGCTACGTAATCGGCTGCCCCGTGGGTCCGCTGTAGTGTTTCCGCAACCGTCCA
>JAJUIX010000256.1 GCA_029267455.1 Enteractinococcus sp.
CACCGGCAGGTCAAAGAGACGCACAACACTTCACGAGACGGTCTGTAATGGAGGAAGCTTTCAGGCGGCTACACTAATCTAGGTCCGATGAGAAGGATTGTGAGTAGATGACCCCAACGCACCAGAGAAAAACCTCGCTGATTGGCAACCTCATCCGCGGGGCACTGATTGGCATTGTTGAAACCATCCCCGGCATCTCCGGCGGCACGGTGGCCCTGGTGGTGGGGATCTATCAGCAACTCATCGAATCCGCTTCGGCCTTCATCCACTGGGCGCTGTCACTGGTACGCGGCCAGCGCGAGGAGGCTCGTGAATACTGGAGCCACATTTCCTGGCGACTGCTCATCCCACTGGGTATCGGCATCGTGGTCGCGATCTTCACGGTGGCCGGTCCGGTCGTTGACCTCTACGAAACCTATCCGGAACGTATGCGCTCACTGTTTTTCGGCATGGTCGCCGCCTCGGTGCTCGTGCCGCTATTAATGGTGCGGGACGACGTCGCCTACCGCCGCAAAGAACTCACTTGGCGTCACCTGATCATGTTCCTCGCCGGTGCCGTCGTGGCATTCGTCATCCTGTCGCTGCCAGCAACCATGTCATTGGAACCGCACTGGTATGTTGTGTTGCCCGCTGCAGCGGTTGCCGTGTCTGCCCTGGTACTCCCCGGGTTGTCGGGATCGCTGGTGCTGTTAACCCTCGGATTATATGAACCCACCCTGCGTGCCGTAGAGGCCCGTGACCTCGGCTATCTCAGCGTTTTCGTGGCGGGTCTGGCCGTTGGGGCGGTGTTCATCGTGCAGGCCATGAAGTGGCTGTTGGAACACCACCACGCGACCACGCTGTTGATCCTCTCGGGTGTCATGCTCGGTGCCCTGCGCGCCCTGTGGCCCTACCAAGCCGAAGACGGCTCGCTGCAACCCATCGGGGAGGGTTTCGGACTCAACATCTTGCTTGCCTTCATCGGAGCCGCCGTGGTGCTTGTCATGATCGTCGTAGACCGCCGAATGAGCCACCGTGCACCCCAACCCGTCCATTAGTGTTGCCGCCGTCGTCCTGACCAACGACGACGGCCAAGTCGCGGTGGTCCGCAAATACCGCACCGACGCGTTCATCTTTCCCGGTGGCAAATTGGAGCCGGACGAGACTGGCCTGCAAGCCGCCATTCGCGAAGTCCACGAAGAACTCGGGGTGGTTCTACACCCGGACCAAATCCATCACGTGGGGAACTACACCACCCCGGCCGCCAATGAATCCGACACCGACCTGCTCTCCCAGGTCTACCGAACGCACCTCCCGGCCCGACAACACGTACAAGTTCAAGCCGAAATCGCCGAGCTTCGCTGGCTGCATCCCGCAGCGCCTGAGGTGCCGGATGGCTACCGGCTAGCCCCGCTGAGCTCGATGGTGCTCCAAAACCTAGCGCACGGTAGTCTCTGATGACATGAGGAGGTAGACCGATGGACATGACGCTGGCTGAATTCGAAGCACTCGTGGGTGAGGTGCTCGACTCGCTCGATGACGAGATCGTCGGCGGACTAGAGAACCTGGTCTTCGTGGTGGAGGACCGCCCTGAGGACGGGTCCATGGAGCTGCTCGGCTACTACGAAGGCTTTGATCTCGATGCTCGCGCCGATTATGGATTCGGGCAGCTGCCGGATCGCATTGTGTTATTCCGTGAACCACTGCTGGCCATCTCCGAGGACGAAGAGCAGCTCCGCCATGAAATCCGCGTGACGCTCGTGCATGAAATCGCGCATTACTACGGGATCGACGACGAGGCTCTCCATGACCTGGGGTGGGCGTAAAGTATATCTCCGACAGGTATTCACAACGGAACATCCCAAGGAGATTCATGACCCAATACCCGCAGTACCGACAGCAGCCCTCCCAGCCGGCCTACCCAGAAGCTGAAGTCAATTACGATTACGTACCAGCACAACAAGACCAAGAGAGCTTAGGCAGTTGGGTGCTGCTCACGTTCATCCTGTTCATTCCGCTCGTCAACATTATCTACTTACTCGTATTGGCCTTCGGCACCACTACTTCGAAGGCCAAACGAAACTTTGCGCGTGCCAGCCTGATCTGGATGGCAGTTGGGCTGGTCGTGAGCATTGTGTTAGGCATCCTCTTTGCAGCGGCGGGGGCCTCG
>JAJUIX010000159.1 GCA_029267455.1 Enteractinococcus sp.
CGTCAACATTTGGGATGACCGAGTGCACGCGCACTGCCCACACCCCGGCTTCGGCGACCTGGACGGTGATGGCCGCGGTAGCGTGATCGCGCTGACGTGGTTCGACCGGGTCTTCGCCGGGGCTGGCCAGCATGGAGCCCAAGAAGCGTTTGCGGGAGGCCCCGATGAGCACCGGATAACCCAGTGCTTGGAAGGCGTCGAGGTGGTTGAGCAGCTGCCAGTTCTGGTCCCCGCCCTTGGAAAAGCCCAGCCCCGGGTCCACGATCAGCTGGTCTTTGTTCACACCGGCGGCTAAGAAGGTGTCAATAATCTGCTGGGTTTCGGCAACCACGTCATTGACCACATCGTCGTATTCGGTGAGCGCGTCCATGGTTTTGGAGTTCCCACGGTTGTGCATCACCACGTAGCGGGCACCGGTTTCGGCGATCAGCTTGGGCATGTCGTCTTCGTGGCTGAGCCCTGAGACGTCATTGATCAGTACTTCACCCATGTCCAGGGCTGCTCGGGCGGTCTCGGTGTGGCGGGTATCGACAGAGACGTACACGCCGGCTTTGATCAGCGCTTCAACAACCGGCAGGATGCGGGCCTGTTCCTCTTCGGGGCTCACTTCATCGGTACCCGGAGCGGTGGATTCCCCACCGACGTCGATAATATCGGCGCCCGCATAGTGCATGCGCAGCCCGTGGTCGATGGCTTTGGCCGTGTCAAAATTTTCGCCGCCGTCGGAAAACGAGTTATCGGTGACGTTGAGGATGCCCATGACCAGGGTACGGTCGGTTGGCAGATCCGCGAACGTTTTGCGCGTGGCTTTCCGGACCACCGACAGTGGGCCCGTGGCCGGACCGGTTCCTGGGACAGCTCCAATTGACATGGGAATCCTTCCTGTTGAGTGAGAGACGACGGGGTTAGTGTACCCCGTCGTTGAGAATCAGGCTCATGGCCTCATTCCGAGTCGACGGATCACGGAGTTGGCCGCGCACCGCCGACGTCACGGTTTTCGCGTGTGGTTTTTGCACCCCGCGCATGGACATGCACATGTGCTCGGCTGACAACACCACAATGGCACCGGCCGGGTTGAGGTGGTCCATCAGCGCTTCGACAATCTGGGTGGTGAGGCGTTCTTGCACCTGTGGGCGACGCGCAAACAGGTCGACCAGCCGCGCGAGTTTCGACAGGCCGGTCACTTTGCCCTCCTCGGAGGGAATGTAGCCGATGTGGGCGTGTCCGTGGAATGGGACCAGGTGGTGTTCACACATCGAATAGAACTCGATGTCTTTGACCAGCACCATTTCGTCGTGCGAGATGTCGAACGTGGTGCCCAAAATCTCCGACGGATCGCGGTGCAGCCCGGAGAAGAACTCTTTGAATGCCCGCCCCACCCGGGCTGGCGTGTCGACGAGTCCATCACGGTCGGGGTCTTCTCCGACAGCAAGCAAAATTTCACGAACCGCAGCTTCGATTCGTTCTTGATCAATCATCTACTGCTCCTGGTGCTCACCGCGAGAAGGCTGTTCGCCATTGTGATGCGTCTCGGCATGCGAGATGTCATCGGTTGCGGTCCCGGCCGGCATATCAACCGGTGGCAGGTCCGAAACCGGACGATCCTCGTGGAATAACCAGGTCTCACGGGGCCGGTACTTCCGGACATTGGCAAAGATTTCCGCCAATTCGTGACGATCCAGGGTCTCCTCTTTCAGCAGGCGCGACGCCAACTCGTCTAGGATATCGCGGTTTTCGGTCAGCACCCAGTAGGCCTCTGCGTGCGCGTCATCGAGCAGTTTGCGAACCTCTTCATCGACCACAGAAGCCAGCTCATCCGAGTATTCCCGGCTCGACCCCATCCCGGAGCGACCCAGGAATGGTTCGTCGTCACCGGAACCGAGTTTGACCGTGCCAACCCGCGCGGACATACCGTATTCGGTGACCATCTTTCGGGCCGTTTCGGTGGCTTTGTTAATGTCATTTGAGGCACCGGTGGATGGGTCGTGGAAGACGATTTCCTCGGCGACCCGCCCACCCATCGCATACGCTAGTTGGTCGAGTAGTTCGTTGCGCGTGACCGAGTACTTATCTTCTTCAGGAACCACCATCGTATAGCCCAGGGCGCGCCCACGCGGCAAAATGGTCACCTTGGTCACCGGCGCCGAGTGGTTCAACCCGGCTGCTACCAGCGCGTGGCCACCCTCGTGATACGCCGTCACTTTGCGTTCGTGGTCATTCATCAGGCGCGTGCGTTTCTGCGGTCCCGCCATGACGCGGTCCACAGCTTCATCAATGGCCCGGTTGTCGATCAGGTGCGCATTTGAGCGCGCCGTTAACAGGGCAGCCTCGTTGAGCACGTTGGCCAAATCCGCCCCCGAAAAACCAGGGGTGCGCTGCGCCAGACCATAGAGGTCAATGTCTTCAACTAACGGTTTGCCACGGGCGTGGACTTTCAAAATCTGTAAGCGACCTTCCAACGACGGCGCTTCCACCGGCACCTGCCGGTCAAAACGGCCCGGACGCAACAATGCCGGGTCCAACACGTCGGGACGGTTCGTAGCCGCAATCAAAATGACATTGGCGTTTTCATCAAAGCCGTCCATCTCGACCAACAGCTGGTTCAGGGTCTGTTCGCGCTCATCGTTCCCGCCGCCAACACCGGCGCCACGGTGGCGACCGACCGCGTCGATCTCGTCGACGAAAATAATAGCCGGCGCGTTTTTCTTGGCCTCATTAAACAGGTCACGCACACGGGAGGCACCCACGCCTACGAACATCTCGACGAAGTCCGAACCCGAAATTGTGTAGAACGGGACGCCGGCTTCTCCTGCGAGCGCCCGAGCGATCAGCGTCTTACCCGTCCCCGGTGGACCATACAGCAGCACACCGGTGGGAATCTTTGCGCCCACAGCCTTGAACTTCTCTGGCTCCGTCAAGAACTCTTTGATCTCTTGGAGCTCTTCGACAGCCTCATCGGCACCGGCCACATCTTTGAAGGTGACCTGCGGGGTGTCTTTGGACATGAGCTTGGCTTGTGATTTCCCAAACTTCATCATCTGACTGCCCCCACCTTGCATCCGGGACAGCAGGAACCAGAACAACAGGACGATGATCAGGAACGGAATTAAAAAGCCCAGCATCGACAAGAACCAGTTCGATGTCACCGGCTGGTCTGTAAACTCATTGAGCTCTGCTTGGGCAATCTCGTTGACTATCGTGTCAGCGCGATCCTTCGAGTAGAAGAAGTGCACCTGGGTGCCCAGATTGCGGTCCTCATGGACAAAATCTTCTTCCAGCGTGAGTTCCACCCGATGGTCATTATCATCGAGCAGCGCTTCGGTAGCCTGGTCGTTTTCTAGCAGTTCAAGACCCACCGAGGTGTCAACACGGCTCGACGACGAACCTGACAGCACAGGCACGACGAGCAGTAACGCTAAAACTGCAAGGACGATCCAAATGACCGGCCCTTTAAAGATGTTCTTGGCTTTCACCCTTCTAAAGCTACCCCTTTCCCGCCCAAGAGATGTATACGTCTCATTTCCTTTCGCAATCGGTGGAAGGCCAGCCGGTGCGCAAAGTTATCCACATTTTGACTTGAAGCGGTCCCACACCGCCTGAAAAAGCACCACACTATCTTGCATCGACACGTCAAAATTCTGAAAGGAGGTGCGCTCATGACCCAACCGGTACCGCCCGAACTATCTCCCGTCGACGACGTCGCACATTCGCACGAAGCGAGCGAGCCATCGGAAACCCAACGACTCTTTGAGGCTCATGCTGCAAACGTGCATCGGCTACGTGAACGCTATGGCTCGGACCTGTCTGAGATGGACGCCAGTGAACTTCTGGCGATGCAGTCTCTGATCATCGACCAACTGGGGTCGGGTTCAGAC